>JAPOKD010000379.1 GCA_029977825.1 Planctomycetota bacterium
CGCAAACTCCAAACGTCTGCGCTGCATCAACCAGCAAGTGCCCCTTGCATTGTCGCATGCCTTCTGCCACCGCCTCCACGGGCTGAATCGCTCCTGTCACATTGCTGGCATGGGTTAACGCCACAAGTTTCGTCGACATTGTCACAGCCGATAACACCTGCTGTGCAGATACGACCCCCTGCTGATCCACTGGCACGATGGTCAATTCGATTTTTTGCTGCTCACGCAAATCATGAAGTGGCCTCAAAACACTATTGTGCTCAGCCGCAGACACAACGACATGATCTCCAGTGCGCAACACCCCATGAATGGCCGCATTCAATGCGGTAGTTCCATTGCTGTGAAAGGAAATCGAATGGGAATCCGCTGCATGAATCAACGCGGCGATATCTCGCCGCACCATCGACACGATACCGTCAGCCTCCGCTGCGGCATGATAGGCGCCGCGTCCTGCGGCGGCACCACATGACTGGACATAACGATTCATCGCATCAATGACAGCCTCGGACTTCGGCCACGATGTTGCAGCATGATCCAGATAAATGCGGGGACGTAGGTTCATTCGGAAGCCCCGCTAACATCCATATTCGCATCAGGGTGAACCCACTCCTCTTTCCCATCGCTATAAACCTCACGTTTCCAGATGGGAACCTCTTTCTTCAATGCATTCATGATCCACTCCAAAGCAGCGAAGGTCTGCGGACGATGTGAACTACTGCATCCAATCACCACACTCGCCTCGGCAATTGGGACCTCACCCAACCGATGCACTATTACGAGCCGCAGCAATGAGAACTTTTTCACAGCTTCCTGCGCAAGTTTCATCATTTCACGCTTCGCCATGGGTTGATGGGCCTCGTAATAAAGTGTCTCAGTAATCAAGTCCCCTGTGGTACGGCGAGTCACCCCGACAAACCAACCTTGAGCCCCTGCATCTGGATGGTCGATCCGGGGTCGTAGTGCCTCCATCTGAATGGGTCCATCGACCAATTCAAGATGCGGCTTTTCTGTAACCATTGCGTTCACCTGACATTCTTTGCTCACGTTCCACTTTTCCTGACCAGACACAACCGAGGCTCAGAGCTATCGCTGGGTGCATTTCTGCGTCGAATACCTTGCCGACCACTGTGGTTCAACCACCGCTGACGGGCGGAATCAACGCAACCTCAGCTCCGAGTGGGACACTCGCGTCCGGGCCGACATACTGGCAATCGACTGCAATCCGGCACGATGGCAACAACTGTTTCAACTCTGGATACTGCTGCGTCAACGCCTTAATGATGCAACTCACAAGCACGCAGTTGGCGTTTCCAGTGTCCCCGTACTCTTCCTCACAAGGGGAGGTGGTATCAGCTCCTCGTTCGCCATGTTGTTCTGCTGCAGCGACCTCGATCTCAACCACATCCCGCCCGGTCAATTCGCGCGCGGCCGCAAACAGAAGGACTTCAATGATCATCAAACTCACTGCAATATCGTTGATTCCGTCCCACGGTGGCCAGCTGTGTCAGCTAAATTCCTGTTCCACCTTGGGCATTCGCCCATAAGCATACGCCAGTAGCTTGAGCGGGTGCAGGGTCTTACGGTCACTGCCGTGCTCAATCTGCATTTTACAGGCACTACATTCCGTGGTGGCGATTGAGACTCGCGCCGATCTCATGGCTGAAATCAGGGGCCAACCAATTCGCAGACTGTTTCGGTAATTTTTCTTCTGCAGGCCCCATGTTCCAGCCATTCCCGTGCAACCAGCCTCGATAGGGTCGATTGTCACACCGGGAATCAGCTCCATCAGTTGCGGCCCAGATTTTTTGGGGTCCAGGACACGGAGATGACACGGTTGGTGATAAGCAATGCTGACGCTGACGGGTTCAAAATCGAGCGCCAATCGGTCTCCCTCATGTAGGTGCCAAAGAAACTCACAAGCCTCAAATGAATGCTCAGCAACAAGATGAGCATCCTCATCATCCAGCAGGTTTGGATATTCATGTTTCAGGCAGAGCACTGCCGCGGGTTCCGTTGCGATGACGCTGTAACCCTGACGTACAGCGTCAGCCAGCAAGCGTACATTCCGACGCGCAATTTTTCGTGCGCCTTTGATGTCTCCAGAGGTAAGCCTTGCCATTCCGCTTGCAGCCTGCGAAGTTGGTACATAAAGCCCCACGCCGTTTTGCTGCAGCACTTCCGCTAACGCTTTACCAATATCCGGATCGTAGTAATTGGCATACAAGTCGACAAAATAGACAACCTTCAATCCCCCGTGGGGCTGTGGCTTTGTCCAACGTCTTCCTGCAGCATGCCGAAGAAATGTCTGCCTTGAGAAACGCGGTAGCTCCCGACTCGCAGATAAACCAAAAAGACGCTCCGCCAACCAACGTGACGCCTTGCTTTGCAGCAACAGATTGGCCAACCAGGGGACCTGGGCAGCGATAGCTGCAACAGCATCAATTCTGCAAATGAGAGCATCTGATACTGGCAATCCATTTGTCGCTACGTACTGTGCCTTCAGTTCCCCCACAATTTTCGGGATATCAACAGATGCGGGACATTCCAGCCTGCACTGGTGACAGTTAAAGCATAGATCTGCCACTTCCTTGGCTCGATCTAGCGTTAAATCATTAACATCCAATTGCCCACTTAGCACGCCTCGCAAGAGATTTGCCTTTGCTCGTGGCGTAGCCTCTTCGCGAAACGTTGCCCGAAACACTGGACACTGGCGTTCACTGCTGGATGTTGTCCTGCATCGACCACAGCCGTTACATCCGCGGGCGACATCCGTGATCATTCCACCAGCGGGCCAATGCTGCAACACCTGCAGTTGCGGCACCGGAGCTCCTTCACTCTTGGCTGATTCCAAAACCGATTCATCCGCTTCGATCAGCACTCGACTTTCTGCCGCAACTTCGATGGTCTGGTCAGCGGGACGCAAGTTTTCATTGGGTTTCTGCAAAACAGCGCCAAACAGTTTCCCAGGATTCAGGCGATGCTGCGGATCAAACAGACGCTTGACTTGCCCCATGGCCTGCCAAAGCTCACCAAATTGCCTTGGAAGCAAGTACGAGCGGCTTAAACCTGCTGCGTGCTCAACACTCACTTCACCTCCATATTTCCATACGACTTCCGCGATCTGCAGCGACAAATCATGCAAGCGAACACGATCTTTCGCATCTCCCAAATCGAGGAAGGGCCTCAAATGCAACTGTCCGTGCCCCACATGCGCAAAGACTGTGGCCGTACACTGGCTATCTTTCAAAGTATCCTGGATCGCGGTCAGTACTTCAGGCAGTACCTCGCGGGGAACAGAAAGATCCTCCACAAATGGCACGGGTGATTTATGTCCCTTAAGACGGTACAAACGTGGAATCACGCGGCGTGACAAAGCCCAATACATGTCACGATCACTCTTGCGAACTGTATCGACAGTTGTAAACGCGGAATCTGTCCCCACCGACAAATCCTCGCGAATCACCGACAAACGATCATAAAGATCCCCCAGTGATTCGCCCTGAATTTCAACCAACAACATCGCCTCTGCTTCACGCGGTAAAATTGCATCCAAGGCTGGATCTGTGTCACGCGCAATCTGCAGCAATCTCCGGTCCATCAAATCACAAGCGACAACCCCATGTCGTAGAGCAGCCACACCACAACGTGCCGCCGAGTCAAGGCGATGAAAGAAAAGTAGAACCACGCCCCGATGCGCTGGAATGGGCTCGGTTCTCACTGTTGCGTCAACAATGACCCCCAATGTGCCCTGTGTACCTACCATGAACTTGGCAAGATCGATCATTCCATTGGCGTCAATCACATCATCGAACCGGTACCCACCCCGATACTTGGGGGCCTTAGCCCGTTCTTCAATCAGTGTTTTGAATTGGTTGCATATCTCGCTCACACCTCTGGCAAGCCGACCGGAAGTGCCTTCCTCCATCACCATGTCGTGTTTCGACAAGTCAACAATTTCACCATCGCTTGTCACGATTCGCATCGAGTCGATAGTGTCTCTTGCTGAACCGCTACGCAGGTAGTGGCTACCGGATGCATTCGTTGCCAGCACACTTCCCATGGTTGTGATGCTGCGTGTGACTGGATCGGGGCCAAACCAACGCCCATGCGGACGCAGATTGCGATTTACTAGAGAAAGCGGGGCACCGCTTTGTACGGTGACATGAGCATCATCGGCAGAAACGACAACACGTCGCATGTACCGTGAGAAATCCAGCACCAGCCCGCGTCCCAAAGACTCACCGGCCACACCACTGCCTGCACCCCTGGGGTGAAGGGACAGATCGTTCGACGAGGCGTACTGGGCTGCCGTGACCACGTCGTTGATGTTTCTTGGACAAATCACCCCCAACGGTGCCATCTCGTAAATACTGGCATCGGTCGCGTACAGTTGCGACGTAATTGCATCGCAGTCGACATCCCCGGCAAGGATGCCTCTCAAATCGTCCTGTACGCGTTGTCTCTCGATGTCCATGCGATCTATTTCGATCGCTCAACCCTGCTCACGTCAACCTCTCAGTGCCAAGAACGGCAGAATTTGCCGCCAAAGGCTCAAGACTGACGATTAATCAGGCCAAGAACCTCAGATCGCGACTTGGGATCGTCTTTGAAAATGCCCCGCATTGCACTGGTAAGGCACAAACTGCCCGGCTTCCGCACCCCCCGCATGGTCATGCAGCTGTGTGTGGATTCCACCACAACGGCCACGCCGCGTGCAGACAGGCGATCCTCGACAAGGTTTGCCACCGTATGGGTTAGCCTTTCCTGAACCTGCGGACGCCTCGCGACCTCTTCGACGACACGTGCAAGTTTACTTAACCCTACCACCTTACCGCTGGGCAGATACGCGATGTGGGCTTTTCCGGTGAACGGAAGAAGATGATGCTCGCACATGCTGCAGAAACTGATATCCCGCACCAAAACGATTTCGTCGTAATCTTCGCTGAAGACTTTTGCCAAATGTCGTGCTGGATCACTTTTCAAGCCGGCAAACATTTCCGCGTACATGCGTGCCACCCTTGCAGGTGTTTCGAGTAGGCCTTCGCGGTCGGGATCCTCCCCAACCGCTGCGAGGATCGATCTGACAGCCGCCTCGATCCGAGGCAAATCGACCTCGTCATTGATCGGCCGATTGGGATCAACGAAGAAAGCCTTGTCAGCTGCTTCGGATCCGGACGGCAAGTTTTCAGATGCTGCGGTTGCGGGCCGCTGAGAGGTTGTATTCGGCACGCTAGACACCACGTGTTTTTTCTTGGTATTTGTAAAATCTGCGATCATCGTATCGCCCTCGGATAACAAAGGCCGGGCCAGCCGTCCAGCCCTATGTTAACAGGAGCAGCGTCGACGGCGGAATGGCACTGAAGTTTCGCTGGGATAGTAGTTTGGGGTCAAGCTGTTCACGATTACCAGCAAACAAAACCCACATTCTCCCATCTTCCCATGCTGAACGGCATTGCAGCACCTTGATGCAGACATCACAGCAGAAGAGTTCAGGCTCCCACACTGTTTGCGCCGGCAGCCCCGGCTGTCTGGTAATCGAGAACAGCAAAATACGCCAAAAACCGTCGACACAGTTTTTTGACCCGTGACCATGCGACCCGTGACTATGCGAATTAGCCAAACGCTCAATTCCGCTTCAATTTGTCAGTCCGGGCTTCGTCTGTGCCAAAGCGAAGTCCAGACACAGAATTTTGTCCGTGCCTCTCACCAGGATACGATTACCTACAATGACAGGGGCCGCCCAGCAGGGATACTTGATACCCAATCGATCACCCTGATCCTTGCTGAGATCCCATTCGGCGACCACCTCAAGCTGCTTCGGGTTGACTCGGAGAATCTGC
>JAPOKD010000745.1 GCA_029977825.1 Planctomycetota bacterium
AAGGAGAGGATCTTATCTTTCACAAGCGAGGGCTAGCTGAGGCAAAAAACACCAAGACCGGCCAGATGATTCCACCTTCGGCACTTGGGGATACAGTTGGCGTTATCGCTCCCGACGAAGACCCGCGATTGAGGCTTTCGAACTGGTTAAGTGATCCGGGGAATCCATTCTTTGCAAAGGCACTCGTGAATCGGTATTGGAAACATTTTTTCAAACGTGGTCTGATCGAACCCGAGGATGATATCCGTGATACCAATCCGGCAACGAACCCGGAATTGTTGGCAGCGTTGGAGGATCATTTTCTATCGAGTGGCTTCGACTTGAAAGAATTGATTCGGGCTATCACGAACTCGCGTGCGTATCAATTGCAAGCAGTCCCCGCTGACGGCAACTTGGTGGATCGGCAGAACTACTCGCGTTTTTATCCCCGACGACTGCAAGCAGAAGTGCTTCTGGATGCGATCGATGAATTGACCGGAGCAACAACGAATTTTGCAAATCTCCCGTTGGGCACAAGGGCAATTGCCCTGCCCGACAACAGTTACAACAAGTCCTCCCCTTTTCTCAGGGTGTTTGGGCGGCCAGAGAGTTTGAGTGTCTGTGAATGTGAGCGAGTTCAGTCTGCTAGTCTCGCTCAAAGCCTGCACTTAATGAATGCCGCTGACCTGAGGGCGAAACTTGCTGTGTCTGGCGGAACGGCTCAACAACTGGCTTCGCTCAAGACACCGCTGGATGATCGAATCACTGGGCTCTATCTTGCGGCGTTTTCACGCACACCGACTGCTTCCGAAATGGAAGTTGCTTTGCAGTTTCTTTCACCCGCAACCGATGGTGGGGAGAAGAAAAACGAGACGCCCTCGGTCGGCAAGGCAGAGTTTGAAGATCTAATTTGGGCGTTGATTAACACGAAAGAATTTCTGTTTAACCATTAGGGAATCATGAGCGTTCCATTCAGAATTGCTGTCCGTCTACGATCCTTCGTCATTGTTGTGTTGGTCTTTACAATGACTGGAGTCAGTCAATGCGATGCCCTTTGGGGACAGTCTGTCTGTCTTCCGGCTCCAAGATTGTTAACAACTTTTCCGATGGGGGCGCAAGCTGGTTCGGAAGTTGAGATCGCGGTCACAGGTGAATACATCGAAGGTTCAACTGAGCTTCGTTTTTCACATCCTGATGTCCAGGCAGTGAGGCTGGAAGGTCAGGAAAACGTCGACTCTGGCGGGCGGTATCGGGTTACCATTCCAAGTGACATCGAACCGGGGCTGATCGAGGCAAGCGTGATGACCAGACTGGGCCTTTCATCCTCGCGCATTTTCACCGTCAGTGAACTGCAAGAGGTTGTCCAGATCGGCGGAAACCAGACACTTGAAACCGCGATGCGAGTGGATTTGGATTCGGTTTGTAACGCGAAGATGACTGCTAGAGCGGTCGACTTCTACCAGTTTACCGCCAAGGGTGGAGAACGGGTGCTGGTTGATTGCGCCGCGAAAGGAATCGACTCGAAACTCAACCCTGTCGTGATCGTGGGTGACGAGAAGGGACAGGACCTGGCGGTCGAGAGACGCGGGGGAGCGATTGCCTTCGACGTACCTCAGGACGGGGTGTACGTGATCAAGGTGCATGATCTGACGTTTAAGGGAGGAGACCATTATTTCTATCGCTTGAATCTGACGAAACTTGAAAAAGACGAACAGGCCAAACGGCACCTGACTACGAAAAAGGTAAATGCCTTTTCCTGGCCGCCAGCAGAGCTCGCTCCGCTGGCCGCCATGTCAGAAGTAGAGCCCAACGGTGACGCGAGGCCACAAAGGATCGAATTGCCTTGTGATCTGATGGGCAGTTTCGCAAAGGCGGCGGATACAGATGTGTTCGAATTCAATGCCAGCAAGGGTGAAACGTGGTGGGTTGAGGTGGCTTCTGAGCGGCTTGGCCGACCAACAGACCCAACTGTGGTGGTGCAACACGTATCTATGTCAGATACGGAATCGGTGGTGACTGATTTAGTCGAACTCAATGACATCGCAAGTCCGATTAAAGTTTCTTCCAATGGCTATGCGTATGATGGTCCGCCCTACAACGCGGGGTCGTCGGATGTGCTCGGGAAATTTGAGGTCAAGGAAAGCGGGGTTCACCGGCTTCGCATCTCGGACCTGTTTGGTGGAACGCGGAATGATCCTGCAAATGTTTATCGCTTGATTATCCGTAAGGCCAAACCGGACTTCGCGCTAGTTGCTTGGGGGTTGCACATGCAGTTGCGTAATGGTGACCGAAACGCACTTTCAAAACCAATTGCCTTGCGAGGGGGAGCGACAATGGCGATCATGGCTTGAAATTCACCGCACCAATCAAATTCCAGCACAGTAGGCCAACAAGTGGGTCTACTGGTGGGCGGAAACCTCCGACAAGTGCTGTCAGAGGCCCGATATCGGCAATCTTTGCAGGTCATTTGTGTTCTTAAACAGGGGCTTGGGCCATCTCAGGCGGCGGAACCGGCAATTGCTGCTGCTGAGCCGCCAATAAACCGCTTCCCTCCAAGAATTTCTGGATTTCCTTCCGCAGTTTCCGCGCCTCGTTCGTCGCCACCTGCTCGTAGAACTGCAACAAGCTGTCCAGACGCATCATAAACGCATTCTGAGCCGCCGGGCTGAACTGCTGACCCTGCTGGATCGCCCCATTGAGGTACTGCATCAGCACCCCAATGCGCCCAGCGTAGTTCTGACCGGGCTTCGCAGGCACCGGAATGCCCACCAGCAGCGTCGGAATCGTCTTGGTCTCGTCCTCCAGCTCGTCCTGCGCCTTCTGACCGGGATCACGGATCAGTTTCTTGATCAGGGATGGGTCATCCAGCTCCATGATGCTCTTGTCCAACTCGACCTGATCCACCCAGGGCGAGTTCATGAACAACTGCTTCCGATTGATGGCCTGCTGAACCATCATCTGACGGCTCACCATGTCCATTCCACCCTTCGGCTCCAGCTCGTACTGGTCATGGAGCGCGACCGGATCAGCATCCAGCGAATCCTCCGCGAACCGATAGCGCAAACTCTTGGAATCATACTGCACATACAAGCTCCAAGCCTGTCGGTACAGCTTTCCAAGAGCCATTCGGAACAGCCGCGCCCGCAAATCACCGCTCTGCATCGACTGAGCATTGATGCTCTGAATCTCGGTCGCCGTCCGCCGGTCGGAGGAGCCGCCCATCGCACTGCTCATCGCGTAGTCTGGGCTACCGATCCGGTTCTCCGCAATGGCCCGCGTCTGGTTCAACTCCTGATCAAAGCTCACGGGCGGCTGCGGCATCTGAACCGGAGCCACGCCATACGGGAGAATCTGTCCCGGCTGGAACCGCAGGTTGATAGAGTTCGGCAACTCCCGCTCCGCACGGAACAGCGGACGATTATACAGCGTCATCGCGTCGTGCTTGTGGTTCCACATCGAGGTCATCGATAGCTCGAACGGAGCCAGGATCTCGCACACGCCACGCGGGCTGAACCAGC
>JAPOKD010000527.1 GCA_029977825.1 Planctomycetota bacterium
GAACTGTCTTGCTTCCGCCAAGGCTCTGCCCGCTAACCGGCAAGCCACCGGCAAACCCTGATAATAGGCGGTGGAAGTGGAAAACCCGTGTACCGGGACGTGAACAATGGCTGACAGAGCCATGTACTTTCGGTGATGAGCCAGTTGCCCTTCTCACGTAATGCGAAAGAATACAGAATAAGGTTGCTGCCGAAACGCAGTGGAGACCAGGAAAAACAAGCCCGTTCGACTCAAAGCGGACGCAACGAAATCGCTGATCAGCCAGAAACACCTGGACGAGAGTAGCGATTGATTTCAGGACACCGTTTGAATCATGTACCAGCGGGCACTGGTTTCATTCCCCCCAATTAGCGACTACAGGATCCCATCGGCCTGCTTAGCGGCGAGGCCAACTTGTAAGCGTCCAACCTTTCTGAAAGACTTTCCAGTTCCTTCGGCCCGCTTAAACTTCCCTAACCAACTTCAATTCCTAATAGATTTCGGAGCCCTTCTCATATGCAATCATCCACCCAACGCCACCAGACTAGCCTCGGCTTCACTTTCCGCGTGCTCGCTGCAGCCATTTGCGTGACTTCAGCCATGGCCTTCGTGACATGCCGCCCCGCTGCGGCTCAAGCCACAACTGGCAACAATTCACCGGAGGTCGAGCTTGACACTTCTGCCGGAAAAATCATTATCGCGCTCGATGCAGAGAAAGCCCCGAAGACTGTCGCCAACTTTCTCAGCTATGTAAAAAGCGGACACTACAACGGCACCATTTTTCACCGCGTCATCCCTGACTTCATGATTCAAGGAGGAGGTCTGGATGCAGCGATGAAAGAGAAACAGACAAAGCCGCCCATCATCAACGAGGGGGGCAATGGTCTTAAAAACGTGAAATACAGCATCGCGATGGCCCGTACGAACGACCCGAACAGTGCGACCAGCCAGTTTTTCATCAACACGAAAGATAACGGTTTCCTGAATCGGAGCCCTGCTAACCCCGGCTACGCGGTTTTCGGACGTGTTGTCAAAGGCCTTGGAGTCGTTGACGCAATTTCCAAAGTGAAGACCACCACCAAGGAGAGTGGAGATCGCCCCGGGCTGCCGATGAGAGATGTTCCTGTCACGGCGGTCACGATCAAATCTGCCAAGGTGATTGAGAAGTGACTTTGACCGAAAAAGAAGCAGTGATCAAATAGACAGTACCTGCTCGCTCGAACACGAACAGGCAGACCCCCCATGCGGGCTGTCTGGCTGTTTTTTTGACGAGTTTGAAGTTCGACAAGAATTCAGGCGGAAAGCTCCGCGAGTCTATATTTGCCCGCAAACCCGTTCCCTTGGTCGTCGGAGACAGTTTTTTTCGGAAGATTGCACCAAATCGCTCATCTCAGGCTACAGGCTCTTGACGATATTTGGGGATTTAGCGTATTTTTTCGGGCGGTTTCGCAATTTTGGCACGGTGGTTGAGGGGCGTACAGGAAAGACTCGAGTTCCTGAGGCAGCTCAACGGCTGCCTTGGCTAGGAATCGGCGAGGAAAGTCCCGTTCAAACGCGTGGATCGATCGGTTCGCGTGTCACCCGAACAAAGGCCAGCGTAGCTTCAATTGGCAGAGCATCGCATTCGTAATGCGGAGGTTGTGGGTTCAAATCCCACCGCTGGCTCTTTTCGTGCTTGGTATTCTGACAGAGAATTAATCAATCTTTGCGAATGTCGTTTGAAGTCGCAGCGATTCAATCCCACAAACGCTTGATAGCCCCATGGGCAGGAGACTCGTCTCTATGAGTGAAGTCGAACTTGAAGTTATCGACTTGAAGGAAGTGGTCCTTTCGAACAATTCGTTTGGTCCCTCGGACGTCGGTTCTATACGTACTGCTGTTTCCGAGAACTATGGTCACTTTGGTGAACTGCGAGACGCGGTGAACGAGATGGAGGCTGATGATTTACTCAGCCCCGCTGGTAAGACCAAAATGGGCGTCTGTCAGTTTTTGCTGGGTAAGTTCAGCGATGCTTTGACAACGCTGCAATCGGCCGACGGCAGTGCAATGGCATTGTTCTACCAAGCTCGTTGCATGTTCGAGCTGGGTAGCTACAACGACACTGTTGCCGTTTACGAAAAGGCCCAGACTTCTGGCTACAACGAAGATCAATGCAAGATCGGCGTTGCGGAAGCCTACCGCTACGCGGGTCGCATCGAGGAAGCGTTGGCAATTCTTGACAACATTTTCGGACCGGCAGAGCAAACTGCTGACTACATGTACCAGCGTGCTGCCACGGTCGCCGCGGTGGGTGGCCGCATGGATGAAGCATTGGCGCTGTACCAGCGAGCCGTTCAAACGGACGAAAACCACGCTGGCGCCCTGTTCGGCCTGGCATTGGAAAACGATCGAATGGGGAATGACGAGGAAAGCCTCTCCCTGTACGAGCGCGCTGCCAAGGCGTTTCCCACCGGCATTGGCGTTTTGATCAATCTTGGCTTGATCTACGAGGACAACAACCAGTTCGACAAGGCACAGATGTGCTACAAGCGCATTCTGGACTGCTATCCGGACCACCCGCAAACTCTGTTGTACATGAAAGATGCGGCCGCGACGGGCAGCATGCTGTATGACGAGGAAGCACAGCGGCGCAATGATCGCTTGGCTCAGACCCTCAACATGCCGGTCACGAACTTTGAACTGAGCGTCCGAAGTCGAAACTGTCTGCAGAAAATGGGAATTGAGACCATCGGCGATCTGACTCGCACCAGTGAGGCAGAACTTCTCAGCAGCAAGAACTTTGGAGAAACCAGCTTATTCGAAATCCGCGAGATGCTGACAAGCAAAGGCCTGTCGTTGGGACAATTCGCTCACGAGAAGAAGAGCAATGAGCCACCGATTGATACCAGCCACATGTCGCCAGACGAACAGGCTCTTCTGGATCGGCCGATCTCGGACCTGAACCTTTCCGTTCGCGCCCGAAAATGCATGGCTAGATTGCAGTTGAATACGATCGGTGAGTTGATCCGCAAGACAGGTGACGACATGCTGGAGTGCAAGAACTTCGGTGTGACAAGCCTTAATGAAGTGCGGGAAAAGCTGACAGATCTGGGCCTCAAGATGCGTGGTGACTGACGTTCAGACAAATCGGTCACTTGCCGCGTTCTGGCAGCAACGGCCGATCATTGAAACGCAAGTAGCAGGTAGATGAGCCAATTTGAATTCACACTAAAACACCGCGATGCAGCCACCTCGGCTCGTCGCGGTGTTTTTTTGACTCCGCATGGACCGGTCCAGACCCCGGGCTTCATGCCGGTTGGTACCCAAGGCACCGTCAAGGGTCTGACCATTGATCAAGTGGCGGCTACCGGTGCCCATATGATTCTTGGAAACACCTACCACCTTGCGCTGCGTCCGGGTCACGAAACGGTCCGCAAACTGGGCGGTCTGCATGGGATGTCGGGTTGGCAGGGCCCCATCCTGACCGACAGTGGGGGCTTCCAGATTTTCAGCCTCAAAGACATCAGCAAAATCACCGAGCAGGAGGCGATATTCCGCAGCCACATTGACGGTGCGATCATCCGCCTGACTCCCGAGCACTCTATCGAGATTCAGGAAGCGTTGGGGAGCGATGTAGCGATGGTTCTTGATCATGTAATCGCTCTTCCAGCCACGCATGATGAAGTCGAAGACGCCATGGCAAGGTCGATCCGCTGGGCCAAGCGTTGCCTCGAAGCCTCAACGCGTGATGATCAGGCCAAATTCGCAATTGTGCAGGGCGGTCTTGATACAGAACTGCGAGTTCAGTGTGCACGTGATTTGGCCGCCATGGATTTTCATGGCTATGCAGTGGGCGGACTCAGCGTTGGTGAAGCTCCATCAGAGATGTACCGGATCACTGCTGCCACCTGCCCCAGTCTTCCTGAACACAAACCCCGCTATTTGATGGGAGTTGGAAGACCTGTCGATTTGCTTGAGAGTGTTGCCAGAGGTATCGATTTGTTTGATTGTGTCATGCCGACACGTAATGGTCGCAACGGCCTGGCTTTCACCGACTCAGGCAACCTGAAACTCCGTAATGCGATCCACCGTGAGGACAATCGTCCCATCGAGGAAGACTGCTCCTGCCTGGCCTGCCAGCACAGCCGCGGATACATCCGCCACCTGTTTGTTGCAGGGGAAATGCTGGGCCCAATCCTGCTTTCCATCCACAATCTCACCTACTACCAGCGTCTGATGTCGGAGGCTCGCTTCGCCATTGAGTCTGATCGGTTTGACGACTTTATGACAGAAAAAAAGCGAGGCTGGGACGACGGCGAGAAAGACAGTCCGAGCAACTGAGCCGCTACATCACAGTCCGCCAAGCTGGTGAGGCTGAGCGAGTCCGGCCTGCATGTCGCAAGGTAAAAGTGCCAGCCCAAGCACTACTTCTCCGGGAAAAGGCGTCATAGCTGGTCCAACCAATGGTGATATAGCGAATGTAACGGAAGTACCGAAAAAACGCATGTTCAGTGTTTTTACCGGTGCTCGAAATCACAAATTCCAAGCTTCCAGTTGCAAGCGTTCAATTCTCATCTATTCTCGATTAGTGAGTTGCATCGGGGGACGTGGCTCGTGCTTTAGACCTTGTCACAAAATCTTTTCCACCCACCTTTTTCCCCGAGACATAGAGGTACAACCAGTGAAGTGGGTTACATCTTTTGC
>JAPOKD010000314.1 GCA_029977825.1 Planctomycetota bacterium
GACCGTACTGCTTCCTCTCCATCATTTTTTCGGCCACTCTGGATTCACTTAAAAAATCGGTGACTGTGGGATCCGCCTCAAACGTGTGAGAACGACCGTCGTAGAAATGCGCAAACTTCAACGGGACATGAAAACTGGCGGTTCCAGTGGGGGGAAAAACAGAGGACTCGGAGGCGTTCTCGCGGATTCTTTGACGGCAGACATTGAAATGCCATGGTAGGCTCTGCGACGGTTTTCGGCCGACAACCTGATTAAGTGGGTCGTTCTCATCATCCGTCACAGGTATTCGCATTTCGACAGTCCAATGGTCCTTTTCGATTTGTGTCGCAACCTCAGCCTGCGACTCCCAACGCAATCGCGAACTCTTGCCAGCAGCACGATCCAGATCAATGAGCGCCCCCGCAGGGTTGACTACGATTTGGTAGTAGCTGTGCGCATCGGTGTCGAGTTCGATCTCAATGAGATCGCCATACCAGATTGATTCATCTTCATTTTTTGTGGTCGAAATGTTCAGTGACTCACCAGCCTGGTCTTCACATCGTATTCCGAAATACAGCGACTGCCCTGACCGGTCCCAAGCAACCTTCACGGACGTTCCAAAAACAGGCTGAGCGCCGGTCTGTAACTCCCGTAAGCGACCCGTTGACGCACTAAGGCAATCTCGCCAATAAGGTTCATCCAGCTTGCCATCAATAACGATGGGTTCCTTGGGTTCCCGGACGGTCCGTAACTTTGTAACCGGACCACGTTTTTGTTGCATTTGGTTACGCTTACTTCGCAATGCATCCAGATATTGATCGATCAACATCAGACGTCTCGCGTGCTCTGAGCCGGGCGTAACACTTGCTTTGGCCGCTGTAAAAATTTCCAACGACTTATCTATTTTTTGTTTATCGCTTTCCATGGCCTGATAGTTTGCCTCGCAATAATCAAAGAACGCTTTCATCTCAGGCCCTGCTGGCCCGTAAAAGAGACGGCAGTACTCGTCAAGCATCGCCCCCACGTCAGCTTCACTGCCGCCCCACCACATCCGAGCTGTGAAGTAGATTTGAAAATGATTGAATCCAATATTCGGATCATTGTGGACTCTCGGAAAACTGAGCCAGATGTCTTCCCCGCGTGAAACCCCTTTAGTTGCATTGATACTGCTACCAATGGTGCGTGCCACAAATTCTGGCAAGTAGGTCCTGCGTCCGGTGAACGGATAATTTTCGAACACCAAAATCGGCTGATCGGTGAGTTTTTGCCAACCGGACCGCAACGCTCGAATTGGAATACGTTGTTCCGGCAGACTGTTTCGCGGCCGACGCCCCCCGACAATCACCACTTCTACGTTCGGCTCAAGATGCTTGAGATTGGTAGGAGGATTGGTATTCGCACCGTAAGCACAGCAAACAATTTTCTTATCCGGGTGAGTTTTCCTGACTTCTTTGGCCACCCGATTGACGAAACCCCAGACGTGATTCGACAGTTTCCCGCGGGCGCCCATCTCATCAACCTGCTTGCCAGCACATAGCTCACACTGACAAATCGCAATATAAGCATCCGGCGGCATGATCGACACGGACTCGTAGTCGTAGACGTCAAACTGGGCTCTCGCCCACTTAACCGTGGCATCAAACAAATCGGGGTTTGAATAGCAGAGGTGATTTAATCGTTTTCCGATTTGAGTATCCCTCTTACCACCATACAGAGCGAACCAATCGGGGTGCTGTTGCTTAAGAACGTCAGGACGCGTCATGGTATGCATACCATGCGCAATCATCACGCCATATGGATGCCGCATCCCGAGCCGCATCGACCAACGCATGAGTTCCTCATCTACCGTCGCGAACCGAACACAAAACTGCCTGACTTCAAAGTCCGGTCGCACGATCCGATCTACGGCCGGCAGCGTGATTGTCTTGTGGCGAGGACACACCTCCCCCAGCTCACCAGGTAAGTACCAACGGACTCCAAGACTTCGCAGATAACCGCAAACCGCATTGAACGAACCTCGCTCGTCAAACTGCCAGAGGTACTCTCCCTCTTTCTTTGCCAATTCCGCGGGCATCCGCTGCCGATATTTGTAGAGCCCACTATTCGGTACCCCCAGTGTTACCCCACTGGCCTTTTCCCAATCGGATTGCAGTCTTTCACCACGACCAGCATTGTTCTTTGCCCATGGTTCAATGGGTGTAAAGTCAGCATCTTCTCCAAGCAGCGCCAACCAACCGTCACCAGAGACAATCCGATAAGCCCCATGATTGAGCCCCTTTGCTGTAATACCCAACTTGTTCAAGTGCCGACTCTCGCCCACGTAGATTTGAACCGCTTCCCCGACCGAGGGTTCGTTTCTGATGGGCAGCCGAGCACCGGAGATTTTTTCGACATACGTCTGTAACTCATCTGCCGCCAAACGCGTCGAACGTGGTGCCATGTCGCTAATGACAATTTCAGCTTGTGCCTGTCCTTCCCGAACGATCATTCCCTCGGCAGCATCAGTCCTCATTACGCAAAGACTACCGACACTGACAACGAGCACAATCAGGAGCTTTTTCAAAATCATATTCTTATGCATCCCACCGTTCGGGTTGGGTCCGGAATACTCTCGGCACTTGTTTGCATGGAACTAGTTTCATGACCACACGGCTGTGGTATTAGCAAGCAAAAAGAACCACCAGGTAGAATCCATCAAGCGTAACAAGGTTACCACACCAATCGGAAACAGACACAAAGTCATCGCCACAACACTCGATATCTGACGTAGCAGAGAAAATCTGGAACAAAACAATTGAAAAATCTCTTCGCTGCCACCCTAAACTGAAGACGCGGATTCCAGTTACGAACGGCAACCCACGTCAGCAGGCATGCAAAGTACGATAAAGGAGGGTCTGTCCGAACTTCTGACCCGTATTTAGCCTGTGAAGTTCGAAGCATTAATTAGCACCAATGGACGCCATCAATGCAGCACTTCGGGTCAGGCACCTTCGGCCAGAAATGCTCACCCAGCATCCTGGAAGTACCTCGCTGACATTTCATTACCGATGCCGAACTGAAGGATACTTCTTTCCAAACACGAAGAGCATGGCGGGCAAGATCACCAAATCACCAACGAAAGCCGTTAACAGGATGATGCAGCCTAACAGCGAGAACATCTGAATTCCCGGCATGGGGCTGATCAACATCGCCGCAAATCCACTGACGAGGATCGCGGTAGTGATTGCAAGTGCAGGTCCCACCTGATGAATTGTTTCGCGGATTGCGCAGCCATGCTCAACCGTACTTTTCAAGTCCGTGTCATGCCCGTACTGCCACTTACCCACCGCCATGTCCTCAACCAGCTGGCGATACCTCATCATCACGTGAATCGTGTCATCAACCGCGAGTCCCAGACATAGTGAAAATGTGAGGGCCGAGGTGATCTGCAACGGAAAGCCCAGCAGCACTAATCCTGCAGCTGTTACCAAAAGTGGCAAAGCGTTGGGGACAATGCTTACCAAACCGAGACGAAGCGAACGAAAGGCGCATGTCAGCACGATAAAAATTATCAGACTCGCAACCGCCAAGCTCATCCCAAGATCGCCAATAAACGAGCGCATGTTTCGTGCTGCGGCGACCACCGTTCCTGTCACATGAATGGAGTAACCGGGATGCCTTGTTTCGATCTCCGCAATCCGAGCTTCAAACGGCTCCAAGTGGTTTTCGAGGGTTGCAGCCCCCTCATTGCGGACCTGAGCAGTCACAACCAACTGACGACAAGAATCATTTACAAGCCGATTCAAGCGTTTTGGAGCAAGCCGTCGTGCCTGCCGATACCGGTCTTCGCGTCTCTTTATGGGGATTGTTTCCATCACATTCAACACAGAAAACGGAGCGGTTATGCCATGTGTTTGCAACACAGCCTGATGCACTTCACCAGCGACTCTGAGTGTCTCGCGATCCGATAACTTGCTACCTTCAGGCCATTGCACAACGATATGAGCGCGTAATGCTCCCCCCATCACTTCGTCGGCACGCCTAAGTGCCTGCGTTGCGTCTGAATTTTCTGGAAGGGTTTCTGTCCAGATAATATCCGGGTTTTGTTGAAACGCTGGCACCACCAGCCCCAGCGACATGGCGATTCCCAAGGTGGCGAACAGCTTCGCGTGCTTCAAAGGAAAACGTGCTACCCAAACAATCCACGCCGACACTGGCAGTTCTCGTCGGCCATGCATACCAACCAGATGGTGCGTTTTTGTAAAACGAATGAGAATTGGCAGCACCAACAGGTCGGCCAACAATGCGAATGAAGATCCCAAAGCCGCGCAAAATCCGAATTCCCGCACGCCCTGAGTTTGAGAAATAAGTAACGAACCGAAGCCGATCACCGTGGTCAACGATGTCAACAGGCAAGCGGGCCCAGTGCGACACAACATTTGCATCATCGCCTCGTCGCGTGTTTGACCACGGAGCAGTTGACGCTTGGTTTCCAGTAACAAGTGCACGGCATCGCTAAGCCCGATCACCATCACGAGTGTGGGGATGACCGTACCCAAGGCGCCAATCTGCTGACCAGCCCATCCCATCGCTCCCAAGGTCCACAAGACACCTAGTGCAGGAGCAGCACAGCAGATCAAAACGGGCCACAGGCCACGAAACAGGAGTAGCGCGACACCAGCCGAGATGAGTGATGCAAACAGGGATCCGTACACCATCGACGACCGCAAGGATTCAAGCGTCTCTGCTCGAATCACCAGGTGGCCAGCGAGCAACGGTCGATTGCCGGTCTGCAATTCGTATTCATCGCTTGCCTTTTGTACCTCAGCCACAGCAGCCGATAGCTTTGAAAGCGGCAGGGACTGTCCAGCGACACGTGCCACAAACACGAGCATGGAGCCATCCTGCGACACCAACTGATTCCGGCCAATTGGATGCTGCGTGACTTGCGTCTTTAGCTTTTCTGAATCGAATTCCGGATGAAGATACTTCGGTACGACCAGGAGTCCTGTCCGCCGGTCACGGAGATCAAACAGACTGCTAACGCTCACAATCGCCGGTAACTTCTGCAAATGATCGCGATACTGGCGAAGTTTCGCCAAGTCGCCTGATTCAAAGAGTGAATCACCCTCCAGCACGATAACGATTTCGTTATCTTCATGCCCAAAGGTTGCGTAAAGCTGTTCCAGTTGACGCGATGTCGCGTTATCCGACAAAAAGACATCGTTGGGCGAGACATCAAACGAGAGTCTGACCACTCCCAGACAAGCGAATGCCGATCCAACCAAGATCAAGCAGAAGATCAGCTTCCAGCTGTCCAGCATGATCCGCGAAACGACAAACATGATTCGCGGCATCCCTTCAATTGGCGCGCAACAGCTATTCAATCACGAGGTCATCTGCATCCCCGTACACCCAGGTGATGGTTGTTGGCGGAGTGAGCACGGTACTACCAACCCCTTGATTGGCATGAACACCGTCGACACGGAATACCCATCCTTCGCTGCCGCTGGCCGCCTGCTCGCCGATTTGATCAACAAAAGCCGTGACGCCAGAGCCCCGCATCGAGACGGAAACCTGCGTGACCGATCGCATTACCTCTTCGAGAGTAGTTCCCTGCCGGACATCCGCAATCTCGAAGGTGAGCGGTGCCCCAGATCCTTTGATCTCGACAGTAACAGTGCCAGTTTCAACGGCAGGACCGTTACCAGCGGGTATATCCGTGCTGCCTGGCTGCCCCACAACTGCCGGAGAACCAACATCTGACACGGCTCCCCCTGATGAGCCTGAATCACATCCGGCAATGAGAATCAGAGGCAAGAGCACGCATGCGGCAAGCACTTTCATCGATAAATTTCCTGTTGGCGTTGTTGATGGCGCATGAAAAACGACCGACTCGGGGGCCGGTCGTGCGTTCACGGTGCTCAAAATCTCGCTTAGCGGCGGGTCTTCTTGACCTTGGCGCCACCCTGACGGACTTTGAATTTTGGATTGCTTTTGCAAATGACATAGATGCGGCCGCGGCGTTTGACCACTTGGCAATCAGGATGGCGGTACTTCAACGCGCCAATACTACTTACAACTTTCATCGGATCGATCTCGTCGGACGTATCGTATAGGTTGGTTATCTGCAAGAATTTGAAGGCGAGAGTATAGCGTCTCGCTCAAATCCATCAACGGCAAACGACACGCATTTCCTCGATCAAGAAAGCTGAAAAATGGGGCAGATTGCCTATTTTGATTGTATTAGCGGAATCAGTGGTGACATGACCTTGGGTGCCCTGGTGGATTTAGGGGCCGATGTGGCTGAAATCGAGTCTGCCGTTCGGTCCATGGGGCTACCGGAACTGACAATTCGCTCGGAAACAGTGAAAAAACGTGGTTTTCGAGCTATTTCTGTTCACATCGAGCACCCACCTGAACATGCTCACCGCCACTTGCATCACATCACCGAGATGATTGAGCGGGCGACAGAGGTCTCGCAGCCTGCCAAGGAAACGGCTTACCAGATTTTTCAGAAAGTGGCTGAAGCGGAGGCAAAAGTCCACGGATCGACCCTCGAGAAAGTTCATTTTCATGAGGTGGGATCGATTGATTCGATCGCAGATACCGTGGGAACTGCTGTCGCGATGGACTCTTTGGGTACCGGGACGATCAGCGCATCGGCCATCCCCACCGGCACCGGGGAAATCCCCATTGCCCGTGGAC
>JAPOKD010000264.1 GCA_029977825.1 Planctomycetota bacterium
CCCAAATGACGGGGCAATGATGAAAAGGCCGATTGTAGGAGGCAAGACGATGACACTCTGCATCGACTCCACAACTCAAGTCATTTGAGCCGGCGGTCGTGCCAATTTATATTGATGGAGAGAGACTCGTACCCACCACCGCTTTCATTCCCTGCCCCAGCCCCAGGTTTATCCATGAGCGTTAGCCGAAATTTGCGAGGGCGATACGGTCGTGTAGCTGTCATTCTTCCTGTTATCCTCGGCGGCGCCATGGTGCTGCTTCTTGCTCTTAACGGAAAACAGGGAACATGGTCTCCGCAGTCCGAACAGACTCTCCTGCTACATTCTGTTGAACGCAGTAACTTTGAAGCTTTTGTGACCGAACCGGGTGACATTGTCAGCAGCAGTAATGTGGAGGTCAGATGTCAGGTTGAGTCAAGAGGCTCTGCCGGCGTCACCATTGTGAGCCTTTGCGATGAAGGCACCGAGGTAGAAAAAGGAGATCTGCTACTTCAGTTTGATGACTCGGTTTTACAGAATGAATTGATTGCTCAGCAGATTGTGGTCGCGAAGGACAAGTCAGCTCTCATTCAGGCAGAAAGCAATCTCTCGAATGCTGAACGTACTCTACGCGAATATGTTGAAGGCCTGTTTCAGCAAGAAGTCGAAAAACTCGAAAGTGCAGTGTTTGTTACCGAGGAAGAACTCCGCAGAAAGGAGCTAGAACTCGCTTCCAATCGCCGCATGGCAGCCAAGGGTATTCTCAACCCACTGCAAGTCAGTGCTGGCGAATTCGCGCTCGAAAAATGCAGGAAGGATGTTGCCGCGAGTAAACGTGCCTTGGACGTATTCAAAAAATTCACTCGAGAACGCAAGGTTGGGGAGTTCACCGCGGAGATCGAAAAACAAAAAGCAAATGTTGAGGCTGCTCAGTTCACACAAAAATTAAGCAATCAAAAGCTGCGTGAAATCAACGCTCAAATTGCACACTGCACCATTCGGGCTCCTGCCGCGGGTCAAGTCGTCTATGCGAATGAGCGGCAGCGCGGTGAACCTGTCGTCATCGAGGAAGGCAGCCAGATTCGCTACAATCAAATGGTTGCTCGCCTACCTGACATCAAGAAGATGCAGGTCGATGTAAAAATCAACGAGTCCCATATCAACCGTGTGACCCCCGGGATGCGAGCCGAGATTACTCTTGATGCTGACCCGGAACAAAAACTCTCCGGTAAAGTCCATCGTGTGGCACCTTACCCATTTCCTATGCGGTGGCATGGTGCACCGCTTGAATACGGCGTGGAGGTTGCGATCGAGAATCCCCCCATGACGATCCGACCGGGGCTACGTGCAAAAGTAAAGATTTTTTTCGAGGCCGAGGACTCGGTCCTGCAGATTCCACTTGCAGCAGTCATTGCCCATGAGAACTCACATTACTGTCTCGTACGTGATGGTGAAGACTGGAATCCTACCCCGATCACTCTCGGACCGAATAATAACAATCAAGTCGTGGTTATTGAGGGTATCTCTGAGGGAGATCAAGTGGCTCTGACACCGTTTCGATTCATCCAGCGGGCCGACCTTCCCTCGGTCACCAAAGCCTCCCCTCGGCACAAGCAAGAATCGAATCAAGACAGCAAGCGGCTTGCCGAACCGCCGCAGCCGCATGAGACGACTAACGGCTTCACCGCTGCTGAAATCGGAACAGCGCAAGCTGACGCGGGAACATGAACCTGCTGCACCACCGGCTCTGGCGACTTGGTATCAAGAGCTTGCTACTGCACCCCATGCGGTCGTTGCTGACCGTGCTTGGGATCTTCATTGGTGTAGCCAGTGTTGTCTGGTTGCTGGCCATCGGTGAGGGAATCAGTCGGGAAGCCCAGCGTCAGATTTCGGAACTTGGTGCCACCAATATCATTTTGCGTTCCGTGCTTCCTCCGGACGACTCGGTCAATGAATCCGACTTTTATGTTAAGTATGGGATCCGCCGAGCGGACGTTGCCGCGTTAACTGGTATCACAACGATTAAGAACGCGGTACGAATCCGCGAAACGCAACGCGAAGCCCACTATGCCGCCGTCACCCTTGCCAGTCACCTCGTAGCTTGCACGCCAGAATACGCTGAAATCATGCACTTGCAGCTCGCCCGGGGCAGGTTCATTTCAGATATCGATGTGCAGCAACGTGCCAATGTATGCGTACTCGCTGCGGAGGCTGCCGCCCTGTTCTTCCCCACAGAGGATGCTCTGGGCAAGGTGATTCGCATCCGTGAACTACCCTATGTTGTCATTGGGGTGATGCAACCCAAAAACCCAACAGCGGGAATCGGCGGATCCATTTCCGCTCAGGACTTCGCAAAGGATATTTACATTCCGCTGACCACTTTTTGGCAACGCATCGGTGATCGTGTCCTCTTCGTGCAGTCAGGGCAGCGAACTGGAGAAGAGGTTGAGTTGAGCCAAATCACATTCCAATTGGAGTCATCAGACCAAGTCCTCGCTACCGCCGATGCTATTCGAAGGACAATGCAAAAACTACACAGCGACAAAGACTACGCTGTTGTCGTACCATTGGAACTGCTTGAGCAAGCAAAAACCACGCGGCTGATGTTCATGGTATTCATGGGGATGATCGCAGCGGTCACGCTCATCGTAGGTGGCATCGGAATCATGAACATCATGCTGGCCACGGTTACTGAGCGAACCCGAGAAATTGGAATTCGCAGGGCACTTGGAGCCAAACGCAAGGATATCACTCGACAGTTTCTCGCGGAAACCATTGTGCTGTCGGCCATCGGTGGAGTCGCTGGAATTGCAGGTGGCCTAATATGCCCAGGCATGATGGGATGGCTACGACAAATTTTGCAAATCTGGGTTCCTGATGCGATGAATAATCTTCCAGACGCAATCAGGAATGTGCACCCAGTTATTGTCTCCTGGTCGATTCCACTTGCCTTTGCTATTTCCGTTGCTGTCGGGATTTTCTTTGGCCTTTACCCGGCAACCAGAGCCGCTCGCATGGATCCAATTGAAGCTCTCAGGCGGGAGTAAAGCTCACTACGTCAAGAATGTGCCTCCAGGTTCCGTTCAACAAGACCGGTAAACCGCCGCATCCCTCAAACCAGACTCAAATGTCTGATGCCGAGAACGGACCTCTGCCGTGAATCATTTCAGTGATTCAAGAAAAGCAAGCAAGTCAGCTACTTCTTGGGCGGTCAACTCCGCTACCAAACCATTCGGCATTAAAGACTCGGCTTGCACTCGCCGTGATTCGATTTCATCTTTGCCAATTCGATGATTCCTGCCGTCTGCCGAGCGTATCACCAGCTCAGTAGCGGTATCACGCACCAGAAGACCACTCACCAACTGCCCGGCAGTGGTTAGCACTTGATGGCTACGATACCTGGTATCAATCACCTTGGATGGCTCGAGAAGACTATCCAGCAGCTCCTGTCGCGATCGCTGTTTCCCGATGCCATCCAAGTCGGGCCCGACGCTGCGACCACTTCCATGCACACGATGGCACAGGGAGCACTGCATCAACTGACCATCAAGGAATCGCTCGCGACCGCGACTGGCGTCGCCCACCATGCCCAGTAGCGCATTCCGATCGACATTGTTGCCCAGACGCTTTCTTCTTTCCTGCATCGGCAAAAATCTCTCGAATAAGTCAGCAGTTAATGGTGTCCCAGGCGACTGGGCTTTTTTTGCCGCCATCTGCAACTCCCGCTGTGTCAGCTTTTCGTCAAAGATCAACTCGGCAAAATGCTTTAAAGCCACAGAAGTACCACCTGAATCATCAGCAGCTGATTCGCTGGCAGTCGGCTCCAATGATGCGATCCACTGATACACAAGTTGCAAACCTGCCCGATCATTGTCCCACTGTCCCAGCTTAGGCATGTGGCCACTTCCACTTGTTGACATCCGATAGAAGAGCGTTGATTCCCATGGTCGTCCCGCTGCTACCACCTTGGCGTTGGCTATACCAAAAGCTCCTTGACTTGGCTCCGCATCCACGACATTCATTTGTTCCCTCGCTGTCGAATACGACAAGTCAGCCGGCACCGTGCCCCCGCCACCGCGTCGATGACAATGAGCACAGTTAGCCGCCAAATACGATCGGGCCCGGGCATCAAGGGACTGTGACAAATCGTGCGGACTCACCATGCTCGCGATTTTCCACTGCTTTGGTGTGGTACGATCCAGCACTCCACTGTCAAAGAAATCATGGATTTGACTGGTACTCAGATTTTCGAGGGAAAACCCGAGGGCGCCGCCATTTTGCCTACCATGACAAGACCGGCATTGAGCCCGATTTTGCACTTTCCAAATGGTGCTGGCCGACTGCCCTTCGTCGAGGTCGTATCGCACTTGTTTTTCAGTTCCAGCAGCTTTGACCAGATCTGCATCCGTTTGCTCATCATTCCATAGATAGCTGTAAGGTTGCCAATTGATACCGTCAAAATGCAGTAATTGCGTTTCCACCCTGACGCTGCCGATAGAAATAGTCTTCACAAAAACAGTACCAGCAGGATATTTCCAACCACGCTGCAAGCGTGCAATCTGAATCGTCTCCTGCCCTGGCAACGCGAGTAGAAACTCACTTGTCCCGCCGCCTTGCCATGAGTGGGCTGAAATCTGATACGGAATAACGCCGACTTCTGGCACCATGTCCCGTGTGTCTGCGAAAAGTCCCGTAGAGCTCAACTGTCTTGGGAAACCGCTCACAGATTCTTTGGCCTGATTCCTTACCAACCGATAGATGCCACCGTCATAACCTACGACCAGCGTTTCATGATCCGGCGTCTCTGCGAACGTAATGATTGGCAATCCGGTTTCGGCGAGAACTGGATTCCAAGTCACCTCGTCCCCCTCATGACGCATTCCCCATAACAATCCGGTTACATAGTCACCGTACAGGTAAACACCCTTCAGTTCAGGCAGGTTCTTTCCCCGATACACATGCCCCCCTGTAACGGATTGACCCACGGCGTGTGGATAAGCAATAAGAGGCAATTCAATGGGTGTAGGCCCCTGTTGCACATCGCGCCGAATCGGCTGAGGGCCCTCGAAAATGCTCCAGCCATAATTGCCTCCACGTTTGACATCAAAAATCAGCTCCCACAACTCCCAACCGACATCTCCGCAAAGAATCTGATCAGTCTCTGGAACAATAGTAAAACGCCAGGGGTTCCTGAATCCGTAGGCAAAGATTTCCCCCCTCGCATCTGGCACATTGACAAATGGATTATCTGCTGGAATCGAGTACAAGCGGTCCTTGGACGGATGATCCACATCGATTCTGCAAATAGATGACCGCAGATCAGAGAGGTTCTGGCCCACATTGTATTCATCCGGCGGAAAAGGCCTCGCCCCATCACCTGTTGAAAAGTAGAGCAAACCCTTGGAGTCAAAGCGGATCGCACAGCCGTTGTGACCACCTGAAGGCCAAGTCATCAGTACTTCTTCAGTGGCTGTATCGATTCGTAATGGCTCCCCATCGCTGACAGTGAACCGCGACAACCTAGTGCCATCAGGACGAGCCACGGGATCCCCCGCATAGGCGATAAACAACTGCCGGTTGGTTGCAAAGTCCGGATGCAACGCGAACCCGTAAGCACGTCTGAATTTTTCAATCAGAGGATTAAAATCGACGACCAATTCAGCGTTTTTGCATGACGGATCATTGTCAAATGCAAAGAGCTTTCCAGTCACTTCCAAGATCATCATCTTGTTAGTCCCGGGCACTGCCATCAGTTCAACCGGCTGATTGAAGTGCAAGCTTGGGTAAACACGCTCCACAGAGAAAGGGCGGGGTGGATCAGGCGAACCAATCAGTCGGGAGGTTGTCCACGGCTCACGCTCTCCCGCTGTTGCAAACACGTGCAGAGCGAGAAAGCAAGTAAGAATCAGAATCAGCTGATAACGCATAAGGGCTCGAGCTGGTGTAAGGGCAGAATAGATAAAGTACACGTTGATGAAGCATCAGAAACGCAGGCCTTGATTGTAGCCAGAGACCAGCAACCAGAGGTCGAAAGAGCGAATCCCCCCGCATCACCGCCTACCGACGGCTATTTTAGGATAGAGCTGAATCCTTGCACGAATTCACTCTCGATTCATCAAGCTGCAAGTGAATGTGTCGTCCCTGGGAATCACGCCAGAAGATCTTTTACAACTTTGCCATGCACATCTGTCAAACGATAGTCGCGTCCCTGAAACCGGTAAGTGAGTTTCTCGTGGTCAAAACCAAGTTGGTGCAGGATCGTAGCTTGCAAGTCGTGGACGTGAACGGGATTTTCAGCAACGGCAAATCCCAACTCATCAGAGCTTCCGTAATCAAATCCTCCCTTCACGCCACCACCAGCCATCCACATCGAAAAGACGTCTGGATAGTGATCACGCCCCAACACTGAACTCTTCGCAGTACGCCCTTCCCGGAACGGGGTTCGACCAAACTCTCCCCCCCAAACGACAAGGGTATCCTTCAGCATATCCCGCTGCTTCAGGTCTTTGATCAAGGCAGCAATTGGCTTATCCATTGTGGCACATTTATTGGTTAAACCTTCGGTAAGCCCCTCCTGTTTGCCGGTGCCATGAAAGTCCCAACCCCAGTCAAACAACTGCACAAAACGAACTCCCGACTCGGCCAGTCGCCTCGCCAGCAGGCAGTTGTTGGCAAGGCTGGAGCCCCCGACTTTTGCCCCATACTGATCAAGAGTCTTTTGCGACTCCTGTGAGATATCCATCACCTCCGGAACAGCAGTTTGCATGCGAAACGCAAGTTCATATTGTGAGATTCTTGTCAACGTTTCTGGATGCCCTAGCTCATTGGCCTGAAGTACATTGAGATCTTTGAGCGCATCAAGACTCAAACGTCGCATGCTGCGGTCCATACCCTGGGGATTCGAAGCATAGAGAACTGGATCCCCTTTGGATCGACACTGGACGCCTTGGTAAACCGAGGGCAAGAATCCACTTCCAAACGAGTTCTTTCCACCATTGGGCTGCACGCCACTCGAAATGAGCACGACAAAGCCTGGCAAGTTCTCATTTTCACTCCCCAAACCATAAGTCACCCAAGACCCGATCGAAGGCCTCCCGGACCTCGGCGAACCGGTATAGACAAGTAGTTCAGCGGGAGCGTGGTTGAATTGATCGGTGTGCATCGAGTGCACCACACACATCTCATCAGCGATTTCGTGAAAATTCGGAATGGCATCCGACATCCACATCCCGGATTCACCCACTTGAGACCATTTTCTTGGTGACCCCATAAGTTTGGGGACGCCAGACGTAAATGCAAATTTACGGCCTGCGAGAAACTGATCAGGACAGTCCTCAGCGTTTCGTTTTACCAACTCAGGCTTGCGATCGAATAGATCAAGGTTTGGCGGCGATCCGGTCATGTGAAGATAAATGACACGCTTCGCCTTCGCTGGAAAATGTGGCTGCTGCGGCGCCAGTGGG
>JAPOKD010000594.1 GCA_029977825.1 Planctomycetota bacterium
CTTTCCTGCGTACGGAAACGTCCAAAATCATCGTAGATTTCGAACATGTACCCGAGTGGATTCATTTTTTTGTGACATCGCCAGCACTCATCCTGCTCTGTCACAGCGAGCCGCTCACGCAGAGTTTTATTGTGATCCTCCGGGACAGTAGCATCTACCGTGATTGGCAGGTCCGGGACGGATCCCGCTAACAATCGTTCACGTATCCACTTACCTCGGCGAATCGGATCTGTGCTGTCATTGAGCGAGTGGGCAATGAGCCAGGCTGGATGAGTCAGTATGCCCGCACGGTTTGGCCTCTTGTATGGCTGCGGCAGCAAAAAATCCTGCTCATCATCAGTCATGTCGTAAACCATGGGGTACTTACGATAAAGCGGCTGCATGCTGTGCAACAGGACTTCCCTGTTGGTTGTATTCTTCCATTCCTTGATCTCTTTTACTATCTGCTTGATAGCTCCCACACTGCCATTGAAACCACGATTGAATTTGTGCAGATGATATTTCTTGTTCAACTCACCCCAATGACGAAGATCAAGACGTTTGAGCAGTTCCTGCTGCTTGTCTTCGGGGAAATCACCCTGATCTAACGCAGCCTGATTCTTCAGATAAAAGTCATAAACCGTATTTCGAAAGGTCTGCCTGTTGAGAATGTAGTACTGATCGGAAGTCAGCAGTTTTCTAAACACATCCTTGTCGTCTTCAAGAATATTGATGACAAAGAAATCGGCGTCGCGTTCGTACATCTCGGGATAGTTCTCACCGTAGTAAGAAAACCCTCCAGAACGTTTGGCATCTTTAAAAATCTTGTGTGCGTGAGAGTAACCAAAGAACTCTTGAAAAAACCTGAGCAGCCTTGGCTTGTCGATTTCATGGTCCTCAAGAATCCGAGTCACCTGATTTTTTACGTCCTCCCGTGTTGCCAAACTGCCACTGGCAGCTGCCTGAAGCAACTCCTGATCCGGTCGTTGATCGGTGAGCGCATATGCGATGGCAAATGCCAGTTCGGCAGGGGCAAGCATCCGTCGCCCGTCAGGCTCTGCTTCCCCCAACCCCAGTTCAACCCGATAAACCGATTCGTGGTGGAGCATGATCGCCATCAACACCACTCGCAATGCTTCCAGATTCTCCGCTTCCCCGGCTGATTTCCGAAACAGCTCGACATAACGCTGCAGCTCATCATCAGTCGGTTGCCGGTACACCACACGACGGAAATGCTGCCGAATCGCATCATGCAATACAACATCAGCTGGTTCCGGCTGGGATTTAGCAATCGTTCGGAACACCGCTTGAGTCTGAATCAAGCGGTCCGCTGCTTCACCAGCATTGGCAAGCAACACATTGACCACTGCAGAGTCAGCGAACAACAGGGACGCATACTCCTTGATCCCCTGCTTATCATCCACGATGAACGGTTGCCGCAGACTCCGCGAATCTCCACCATATTGCGATTTCACGTTTTCAAAGACATGTGGACTCGTCCGCCACAAACGACGTGGAGAAAACGAGTTGGCAGTGATATCACCGCTGAATAATTCTTCGTGACTGACGTAATTGCCGTAACTGGGCGTCTTCAGTTTTTCCCGGAAACTTGAAACTACACTCATTGCATCGAACGTTGCGGTCACGCGAGCGAGTATTTCCTGTCGTTCCACATCATCGAACGGTGACTCGTCCTTTGGAGGCATCTGCCCCAGATAAACCTGCTCTTCAATTCGAGCCAGTAATTCAACTCGCTCTCCGCTGCTCAAGTTGGAAAAATTTTCAAGACTTACTTCACCCTCCTGAAAATCATCTGAATGGCAGCCAATGCAATGTTCTTTCACTTTAGCTTGCAGTTGCACAAGTACAGCACTATTGACGACGGAATCAGTCTCTGCAGCCCCGCAGACACAACGTGACAGGATGAGCAAAAACAAAAGACAGCCATCCCTACCCACAATCATTCTTTCTATCTTTAAAATTTTCTGTCCCGCAAGCAAACACTCTTCCTTTCCAACAACTCAGGATCAGAAGAGAACACAACGTTGGAAGAGTGCTGGGATACTAACCCTGACCAGAACCGGAACTGAATACAACGCAGCGCCCACACAATGTAGCCAGCCCTATGATACCATGCTGAAACGAGGTTATGAAGACAAAGAATGCCGTGCATGACTGAATCGAACGTCGCCCGTCTTACACGCAGATCACGAAAGGTTTCATACCCTGAAACCCAGCGTCCACAACCATACCTCGGGGCATAGCCTGGGGCGCGCCGCTGTAGACAAACCTGCTTGCTATGCTGTCTTCGATCCTGAAACGGGACTCAGTGCCACGGGTTCTGTTTCGTTCAAGCGATCTGGATCAACCAATAGTGCGGCCACAGGCACCCCGACGGGCAGATCACGGCGACCTGCACGCAGATAGTATTAACCCAAGCCTAGTGTTGAAGCTCACTAAAGAAACAACTGCCGGGCTGATCTCCACGCTCGCGAATCTCGATGACTCGTGTTCCGATTGCCACTGTCACTGCCAAGCGGCTAGGGGAACGGTCGACCACATGCACTTCACGAATTTGCATTGATTTTCAGGCAGGAAAATGAATACATATTGCAGCGTCGAAGAGCAGAGAAACCTGAGGTAGGAGATTTCGCGGATCCTTGCGTTGTGCAATGAAGTAAGTTCGGGGTTTAAGGCCGGCGAAGTCGCATGATCGTCCAAAAACTTTCACGCCAACACACTACTGGGGCGTGCAGCAAAATGCTGCCGATGACGTAAAGATCGAAGCGTTGTGCTCAATTCGCTCATAAGGCAGAGAGCAAGACAGAAAACGCGGCTACACTTATTCGCAAACCAAACCCAACTGAGAATCACAACAACCTCCCCGTTGAGTTACAATCAGTTCGCTAACAACCCCGTGTGCCCATGAACGCTGCACTCTTCAGCGTGTTGTTCCTCTGGCAGCAATGCACAGCATTCAACGCAGCAATCCTTACCCTCCAACAACATGCCACAACCTCCTGCTCTCCTTACCCCCCAAATCATTGACTACTGCGGACGCTGCACGCCTGACGAGAGAAGGGCAATCGTTGCATACTGTTGCCATTTGGCATTTTCAGACAAATCAATTCGCCGGCAGGAGGTTGATTTCGTTGAAGCGATTGCAAACCAGATGGAGGTCAGTGCTCATGACGTCCGCAAGATGGCCCGCAAAGCACGCCGACGACGACTGAAGATCAAAACGCCCAAGTCCCGCGCGGCGCGCAGCTTGCTGTTTCATCTAGCCATGCGGACTGCGATGGCAGATACCAGAGCGGATCTGCGTGAGCGTAAGGCTTTAGAACACTTGTCCAATCAACTTCGAATCTCACCGCATGTCTTTGAACATGAACTCAATAAACTCCAACAGAAAATCATTCCCACGCGGGAAGACGCATCATTACGCCCAGAAGCATCCAAAAGCAAATCTGCCCAAGGTGACGATGGCGAAAATGGCGTGATTGAGTCTCTTGCTCAGAACATGGTTGCCGAGCATCTAACAGCAAAACTAACATGCCCAGCAATACCACCAACATCCCCTGAAACTGCCGAACTTGTTTACACACTCAGCCACAATGGTGATATCGAATTGGAAATTCACGGCCCCGACTTACACCTACCTGCTGGCGAAAAGTTATCCATCTTCATTGCTGGAATTGAAGTCTGTGCATTCACTAGCCCTTTGAACCCCCACTTGCAGCCAATCAAAGTCAAGCGGGAAACCTGCCCTCAGCAGTTCACCCAAGGTGCTACCGTTACGATTCAGCATCAAAAATCTGTACTGTTTTCCGGAACATTAACGCACGTGGGATGACGGCAAGCACGCTGGAACCAGACGTGGTACATCTCTCTTCTGGCAACCTTGCCTGACAGTCACGGAAATACACTCAAGCACCCTTGTGCCAATCGGCCACCGCATTTCAGGTCAAACGAGACGGAAGTTCGCACATCGATAACGGTGACAACTCTCTTCCTGCGGATCCGCGTCCTGACAAGCAGTACCGAGCGGAAGCAGTGCGCGACCGCAGCACCTGCCAGGGTTGCTGATGCTCAGACGGTCGCCAGGAGTGGGACGGCGAGGCCAACGAAATCATCTGGACCGAAGCGATCAGTTCGTTCCAGCGAGCGCCTGATTCAGTGCGGGAGCCAAATCCGACAAACGCTCTACGAGTTCAAACAAACGAAATTCTTCGTCCGATC
>JAPOKD010000628.1 GCA_029977825.1 Planctomycetota bacterium
CCAATTTTTAGCCCAAGATGCATCGATGGCGAGCGATAAGATAAAATCCGCCTGCGATGGGTTGGGTCTTAACGATCCTGCAGTCAAAAACATTCACCTTAAACACCGAAAACTCAAGTTCCGCGCCTAATGCCGGACTTCAGCCTCCCCAACCCACGAAACGCGAGCGTCCGGTGGCTCAGGGAAATGATTACCAGCATGATGAAGCCTTCAAGAAGAACTTTTTCCTGCCAAAGCATTAGGTAGTTTTGTTGGATCGCCGCTAATTCACAGCAAGGTCGGCCACAAAAGTCGACAGACACCCTTGCGATGCCCAGCTTTTTCAAATCGTAGGTTGGGGCAAAATCGAACAATCCTTTGCTCTGATGGAGGAAAACACCTCTTTTTTTTTAAGCTCGTCTACGCTTGTACTCGTCAAGCCGGCATAATAGTGGAAATCCATTCCTCATTGTGAGCGTCGTTAAATGCAGCCTTGCCACATCAGATCGATTTCGGTCATTGTTTTTGCCACCACCCCTGTTTTGCTGTCTTTCCTCTGGTCACCGATTGTGAACGCTCAGGAGGCAGCCAAATCAGATCCGGCAGAACAAGGAGCGTTAGACAACGCTCCCAGCGAAGACGAAGCTGGAAATAATGGAACCAAAAACGCGGGTCAAAATGACTTGGACGAGGCCACTGTGGCCCGCATCGATGCCCAATCCGAAACGGAAATGGAGACCGTCGCTGCCTTACTTGAATCAGCGTTAAAAAAAGGCTTGGATGAGGAAAATGCCGCATTCGCAAAGAAAATGCTCGGGTCTGTGTTACTGCAGCAGAGCCAGCGTTTTGCCGCAGGGATGATGCAAGCTCGAGGAAGACGACAACTCGAATTAAGAGACAAAGCACTTGCCGCTCTTGAAGCGGCCCTGAAGAACGATCCTTCGCTGGTGGAAGCGTACCTGATGCTGGCTCGCCTTAACCTACTGCCCGGTGGAGACAAGGCAGCGGTGACCAAGGCAACGACCAAGGCCATCGAGTTGCTGAAGGATGATCCGGTTGAGCAGAGCGCAGCACTTGTCCTGAGGGCTTTAACGCAGGAGGACAACAAATTGAGAATGGAAGACTTGAATGCTGCTACTGAAGCAGACCCGGCCAACATAGAGGCTTTTCAGGCTCGTGCTGCCCTGCGATTGCAAATGAATGATATTGAAGGGGCCATCAATGATTTGGAGAAAGTACTACTCAAAGACCCAACCAATCAGGCCGTTGCAGGTGCCGCAGTTCAGAAACTCGTTGATTTAAATCGCGTTGACGATGCCATGGGGTTGATCACAAAGATGCTCGCAGCGAAACCAAGCGAAGGCATGTATCGAATGCGAGCCATTCTCTATCGCTCCGAGCAAAAGTTTGATGAGGCACTTTCGGATCTGAACAAAGCAATCGCGATCCAACCCAAAGATCCGATGACGTTGCTGCAACGAGCAGAACTTGCTCTTGACCGGGACGACGTCAAGGCAGCAAAAGCTGACTTCCGAGCTGCCCTGGAGGCAGCGCCACAAATCATCAACGCCGAGGCAACCATCGCCCTAAGATCGAGAATCGCCTTGCAGGAAAACCGATTAGCAGATGCGATCAACGACGCACAAATGCTGCTGGATGCAAGACCTGGAGATCTATTCAGGAGACTGCGACTGGCTACGCTGTACTCCTTGGACAATCGTCCGCGGAAGGCAATCGAGCTCTACACTACAGCTCTCGAAGAGGACCCCAAAAACGCAGCTGTCCTGCGTTCCCGAGGTGATGCATTCCTGAGCGTTGGGGATCACTCTGCTGCGATCGATGATTATGAAGACGCTATCAAAGCACTTGGCGGTACAGAAGAAGACGCCGATGCTCGCACGAAAGCGGAAGCTGCCGGAATCAACAACAATCTGGCTTGGGTTTTGGCAACGTCGCCAACAGACTCGGTCAGGAATGGCAAGAAAGCGCAGAAGTACGCAGAGCAGGCAGCTGAATTAACGGATTATGCCGAGGCTCATATCCTCAGCACACTGGCGGCGGCTTATGCAGAAAACGGCAATTTCAAGGAAGCCATCAAGTGGAGCAAGAAAGCTGTTGAGCTTGGTGAAAAAACCGACCACGAACAGCTCGAGCAACTTGAAGCGGAGCTCAAAAGCTACGAGGACAAAAAACCGTGGCGGGAAAAGCAGGAAACCGAAGAGAATGCCGTTCCCATCCTGTCCGCCGAAGATTTGATCGACACTTGATGCGTGAGCCAAATGCATTATGAGCGACAAATTGCGGTTTTCGCCCAGAATGGCGGGATAACGCGTCACAAGGACCTAGGCCCCCGGGAAATCTCGACGACCAAGGAAGTTCTGGGCGAATACTCCGCTGGACAGTGTCCAATGCAGTATTCACGCCCAGATCGACGAGGCGAGATCATCGGTCGCACCAAAACCACAATCACACATCTCGCGGGGATATGCAGGACTTCGGCCTCCTCGTGTGTCGCACGGAGCCCCCAAACTGCCCCCGGAAACCGTATCCAAGCCAAAGCTAAGATGCCTAACTTGGCAAGCCGGCGAGAGGGCTAGGTCTCTGCACCAAGCAACGATTTTCCTGATCCCCATGGAATCGAACCGTCAGGGCCTCGCGAAATTTTCCAACTCTGCTATCCTCCCTGCAGTTGTGCTCGAATTCTGTTTCCTTCAGCCTCGTGAATTCTGAATCGACATGCGTCCCGCGAAGCTTGCTCTTGAAGATGGTTCAATTTTCCCCGGTCATTCGTTTGGTGCTGACGGGGAGGTCACTGGAGAAGTCGTTTTCAACACCGCGATGACGGGTTATCAGGAAATCCTGACTGATCCAAGCTATCGCGGCCAGATTGTGACCATGACCTATCCGGAGATTGGCAACTACGGCGTCAACTCAGTCGACATCGAAAACTCGAAACCCTCGCTTTCCGGCTTCATTGTTCGCGAAGAAAGCCGCATTTTCAGCAACTACCGTGCTGAGGGCGATTTGGGCGAATACTTGAAACACCACAACCTGCCCGGACTTGCAGGAATCGACACCCGCGCGTTGGTACGAAGAATCCGCACGACGGGAGCCATGCGAGGGATCATTTCCACGACTGATCTGGATGACGCCAGCCTCATCGCCAAGGCCAAGGCCGCACCAGGCTTGGTGGGACGAGACCTCGTCAAGGAAGTGATGTCGAAAGAGATTGTTTCGTGGGAAGAAAAGCTCGATGACTGGACAGCAACCGAAATTGGTGTCCAGCCTGACAGCGAACAAGCAGGAAAACATGTGGTCTGCATCGACTTCGGAATGAAGTGGAATATCCCGCGACATTTCGCGTCACGAGGCAACCGGGTGACAATCGTACCTGGAACTACTTCAGCCGACGAAATACTGGGACTTGAGCCAGACGGTGTCTTCCTGTCCAACGGCCCCGGAGACCCTGAACCACTCACTTATGCTCACGCGACGATCGCTTCGCTATTGGGACGCACACCCATCTTCGGTATTTGCCTGGGACACCAACTGCTTTCCCTGGCGTGTGGTGCAAAGACTTTCAAGCTGAAGTTTGGCCATCGCGGAGTCAACCAACCGGTGCTTGATCTGGAAACAGGCAAGGTCGAAATCACGACACAAAATCACGGCTTTGCCGTGGAAGACGAGTCACTTCCAGATTGCCTTGAAGTGACCCACCGCAACTTGAATGACGATACGATTGCTGGCATTCGCCACCGTGAGCAACAGGCGTTCGGAGTGCAGTATCATCCGGAAGCCGCCTCCGGCCCGCACGACAGCCACTACCTGTTCCAACGCTTTCAAGAGCAACTTGATCCCGTGGCAATTTGAGCAGGAAACAGCAAACGGATCAGTGACGGCGACACCAGTCAACAACAACACTCGTCACTGGATTGCCTGATAACTCAAGCGACTCAGACGGAAACTGGTCACAATCCTGTTTCAAGCTGCGTTTGGCCTGCAATCGATCCATCGTGCGACCTGTCACCAGCAGAATCTTGGCTGCGCGGCGAATATC
>JAPOKD010000199.1 GCA_029977825.1 Planctomycetota bacterium
AGCTGACTATCGTTCAACCCGTGGAGTAACCGGCGAGCGAGCATTGATGCGAACAGCTCGCGTTGGGCCGGTAAATTATCCTTCGGTATTGTCTTTCTGCTGTACTGAGGATGGCTTGCATCTTTCCATCGCATTTCCACTCCGTTTTTGCCACCCTCCCCTCTTCATTCCTTGGAATGATTTCTTTCAAGTCACCCCGGATAACAAGCTGTTTTCGAACCGGATCAAGGCGGCGATCGGGCGGCCGGAGATAGCGAGGTTGGTTCTTCCTGCATGGGTTCGGTACCGCATGCCTATGAGTCTGCGAGGGATTTCTGACGAGTGAGGCGCGGACACGGGACTCACTGCTGGGGCTTGGTGTGCGTAGTAGCGGCAGAGCTGATCGATGTTGATGAGTTCTGCTTTTGCGTTTCACATGGACAGATGAATGTCGCGAAATGTAGTAGGATGAGCGGCGAGTTTCCCCTTTTATCTTGAGGTCCAAGAATGAGATTTGTATTTGGTGCGTTATTGATGGTGGTCAGTTCCCTTACGACTACGGCCGGTGACTGGTTGGAGTTGTCTCAGGGCAGCACCTTGAAGGATTGGACCAAGGTTGGTGGTGGCGCAACGTACGTCATCGAGAATGGCGTGATTACTGGAACAACCGGCCCCGGCAAGAACACTTTCCTGACGCGGGGGCCTTACTCGGATTTTGTTTTGGAGTTCGAGGTCCGGTGTGACCCTGAGTTGAATTCGGGTGTGCAAATACGAAGTCATCAGTACGCAAAGGAGACACCTCAGGAGTCAAAGCCCAACCGCATGCGAGAAAAAGGTGAAGTGTACGGATACCAATGTGAAATCACATCCAAAACCAATCGTGAAAATGGTTGTGCGGGAAATTTCTGGGATGAGGGACGGCGAACGCGGTGGCTTGATTCGACTGTCAAAGCTGCCGAGAAGCAGGCTGTCTACAAACCTGGGAAATGGAATGCGTTCCGTGTTGTCGCGCAGGGCAGTCGTATTCGCAGCTTTGTGAATGGTGTTCCTGTTGCAGACTTTAAAGATGATCGCGATGCATCAGGATTCATTGGGTTGCAGGTTCACTCGATCAAGCAGGGAACGGGGCCGTTCAGCGTTTCGTGGAAGAATGTGAGGATTCGTGAACTGGCCGAGGGCGAAAGCGTTGATTGAGTTGACCGTGTAGTCCTGCCTGTTGCACTTGTCCGGTGGATGCTGATCTGGAATGTTGGCTACCCTGTTGGGGCACAGGACACTCGGGCTTGCACGACCGGGCTCGCGGGGGCCGGTTCCTGAACATCACTGTTGGTTTTCTGGCAAACGGCTTGCTCTGTTGCTTTGGATGCGTTGCAGTTCGGCGGAAAGTCTGGCCACGACGTCCGGTTTTTGTTGATAAAGATTGTTGAGCTCTCCGATATCTTCATCAAGATTGTACAACTGCCCTGCGGGGCCGCCTTCTACCGCTTTGATGCGACTCGGTTTGGAGAATCCGCCGGAACCCAATCGCGTGATCAGTTTCCAAGGACCTTGTCGAGCGGTCATGGCACCGCTGCCGCTTTTGATCACAAGTGTGGGGCGATCAGGCTCAGATTGCCCCAGCAGCGTCTTGTAGAAGCTGATGCTATCTGGGCCGGCATCTCTGGACAGATTTGTTCCGACCAGGTCACCAAAGGTTGCCAACAGATCCGTGAAGCAGATCAGACGATCGTTCACTGTGCCGGGTTTCACTTTACCTGGCCAGCGAACAATGAAGGGCATGCGATGCCCGCATTCCCATGCGTCAGCCTTCATGCCTCTAAGCCCACCGGAACTGTCATGATCAAACCGTTCGACATCGTTTTCGTACCAGACGGGACCATTGTCAGAGGAAAAAATGACAAGGGTATCATCAGCCATGTCGGCTTGCTTCAGGGCATTCAGCACGCGTCCAATCATATGATCGACCATCATGGTGAATTCACCGTACATGCCAGCACCACTCTTGCCGCGAAATGCTTTCTCCGGCAGCCAAGGGGTGTGAGGAGCGGGATAAGCCAAGTACAGGAACAGCGGCTGATTAGTTGAATTTCTCCCGTGCTGCTCGATCACACTGATAGCTTCGTCTGTGAAACGAGGCAGTACATCCTTGAGTTCCATTCCGGGCGCAATTCCGCCTGCTCTCCAGAATTCGCCTTGGATCTTACTCCAACCCTTTGTGTTCCGTGCCTCGATCCTTGCAGTTGGCGGAGAGACAGCGCGATTGTCTCGAATGTAGAAGTACGGGGGGATGTCCGTGGAAGCGCGGATGCCAAAGAAAGAATGAAATCCCCGGTCAACAGGACCGCCGGGCAATGGTTGATCATAACCATTCTCTTCAAAGCCAAGATGCCACTTCCCAACCATTGCAGTTTCGTAATTGCTATTCGAAAGCAGGCTGGCAATCGTGGTCTGGTTTGCTTCGATTAAAGGATGCTGTGGCCATCGCGAAACGTCAGTGCGGAATGGAAAACGACCGGTCATCAGACCATAGCGGGACATGTGGCACAGAGGTCCAGCAGCGTGTGCATCAGTGAAACGCATGCCGTCGCGGGCAAGTTGATTGATATTGGGCGTTGGGATCTTGGAATCGGGGTTGTAGCACTGGGCATCGCCGTAGCCCATGTCATCAACCAGAATCATCACAATGTTGGGCGCATCGGCATGCACCACGCTTGAGTGCGTGGTCAACGACCAGTCCGGATAGATGCTGACTAGCAGGAAAAGGCAGATGACTGTTAGTCGGTGAAGCGGTGTCATGGATGTCATTTGATCAGGATCGGTGTGGGGTAAAATGCAACTTGCCGTCAGACTACGAACAATCGTTAACGTTAGTTGCTGGCACGGTCAAAAATTTGATTGAAGACCATGCGATTGTTGTTTCTGGTTTGAATACATTGAGCGACGATCATCTCAGGATCTGTTTCATGCATTAGAAACGCCAGATTTTTCATCAGATGCGTATCATCGGGTAATTCGTGTCTTGCCGTCGTGTTCATGAGCCGTAGATTTGCTTCGATTCTGCGAAGTGTTCGGTATCCATTGACAAGTGTCATCGATTCCTGATCGCTCAGGTATCCCGCATCGGCAAGCGCTAGCAGTGATTTTGTCGTGCCAGTCTGGATGATCTGAGGTGCTTCATGTGCGTGGCGTAGGGTAAGCATCTGCGAAACGAATTCGATGTCGACTGTCCCCCCCTCGCCACGTTTCAGGTTGGTCTGTGTCGCAGTTTGCTGCATCCGTTCTCGCATTTCCCGGATTTCAACTGCCATCTCAGGCCTCCAGTCAGTGTTGCGAATGATCGCTGCAATCATCTCGTCAGCCTTGGCTCGCAGGTCGCGTGAGCCAGAAATGGATCGAGCTTTGCAGAGTGCAAGCCGTTGCCATAGCGGTGCCGTATTTTCCCGGAAACGCTTCCCAAAATCCTCGAGCGTCATGGCCCAGACGCCTTCTTCTCCGGTATCACGTAAGCGTGAATCAAGTTCGTAAAGTCTCCCGTCGGGGCCAGGTTGGTTGATTCGCGTGATGACTCTTTGCGTCAGTTGGTTAAAGAACTGTTGGTTGGTGAGGGTTGCGCGACGCCCTCCCATTCGCCGCTTTGTCTCCCCATTTGACGAATACAGGAAAATAGCGTCCAAGTCACTGTGGTAGTTTGGTTCTCGCCCGCCAAGTTTGCCGAGGCCATACGTAATGAGTTCAGCAGGGTTACCTTCTTCGTCACACGGGTCACCATATTGATTGGCCAGAGCCTCCTGTTCATGTTCGATCATGCGACGAACGCAGGACTCTGCGGTATCGCCGATGGACTGATGAGTCGCCTCAAGCGTGTCTTTGCCCAGGATATCACGTACACCAATATTCAGATGGGCACTGTTTTTGAATGTCCAGAGAATGCGTTCAATGTCGTTGGCTCCACGACAGACTGCTATCGAATGTGCGTCGAGACGTTGTGCTGAGGGCATGCGATTCATCAGCAGCGAATCGATCAGCTCATCGATCATGCCAGGGTTGTTGGTCAGAATGCCACTCAGGTAAGGCGTGGTGGCGCAAAGCCGCACCATTAATTCCATCGTGGGCCGACTGCTGCCCAATAACTCCCAGAGCGTCGCTTTTGCTCCCAGCGAGTCAGTGACTTCCACCAGAGATGCAAGTGTTGCGTCGGGGTCAGGTGTGCGTGAAACTTCAGTAAGCAACGCGGGGGCAATGGATGTGAGAAAGTGGCGGCAGCGATGAGGCGACAGGAAAGCAACAGATTCCGTGCTCAAGGCAGCCAGATTCTCCATGGCACGCTGTGGATTCACCAGGCCATGTTTCGAAAGTGTGGTTTCCACCAACGAGGGATCGGGGTTGGGATCAAGCAATAGCTCGGTTTCTGATGCAACCGAATCTCCATCCCCGGGAGCATCCAGCATCAGATGATTGATCATGCGGCAGTTCTTGTCGAACGTATCGTTCAGGAGAGTTTCGAAGCGTTCGATGTCACCGCCAGTTCCATTGGTTGCACGGATTCCGAGTTGCCAGGCAAGACGTTTGCGCGCTGCGATGTCGCTGGGTAGAAGACTACCAGATTGATCGAACATGACCGACAGTTGATGCTGAAGGCGACATAGCCGCGCGTAGTTTTCTGATAGTAGCGTAGCTTCCTGATGAGTCAGGCAGCCAGCTTGCTCGAGCGAAAAGATGGCGTCGTAGGTGTTACGACAGCGTACGCTGCCAAGATTGCCCCCGTGTAGCAATTGCAAAAACTCAACGGTCAGTTCCAGGTCATCACGACCGCCGGGGCTCCGACCAATGTCTTCGCGTGCGTCTGAGTCCTTCAGAAGTGACTTTTCGAGCTTGTTTCTCAGTGTCCGGATTTCGGCTATTTCGATACGACTCATGAAACGCCGGTACACCCAGGGTTCGAGTCGACTGAGGAATACCTTGCCTAGTTTTTGAGATCCAGCGACCACGCGAGCTTTAACAAAACTTAGTCGTTGCCAGGTTCTGCCAGCAGTTTCGTAGATCCGTAAAGCTTCACGGAAACTGCAAATATTCACTCCGACTTCGTAGCGGGGACCCTCACGCAGATCAATGTCCATCCCATCGCTACGAGATTCGTCGCCTCGAAGCAGCGTCAGTAATTCATTGACAACCGTGTTGTAAAAATCCCGGTGCCAGACATTTTGGTTGTCGATTGAATCATACAGAAATACGAGTTTGATCGATGAACCATAACCCATCTCTTCACCGCCGAGATGTCCAAGTCCGATAACCGTGAGTTCCGGTGTCGTGCCATCAGGACGTTGCGGCATTCCGCGACGTTCGGCAAGTCGCTGCAGTGTGAAGTCGAGTCCTGCTTCAATCACAGCATCCGTCACGCCGGCGATCTGACGCCCCACTCGTTCAGGTGTCGCACCACGGACGAATTCGCCGTAGGCAATCCGGAGTATTTCTCTCGAAGAAAAGCGGCGAATGACCAGTGCTGCGCGATTCGGCTGTTCCAGATCCCGTAATTCCGTCAGCAGTTGGTCGATCAGCATCTCGCGAGACGCCGGTTTTCCATCACTGGCTCGGATCAGATCGAACGTTTCCGGATCTGAAATCAGGCGATTTGCCAAGGTTTTGCTCGTCGCAAAAACTTGCAGCAAAGCCGGTAACGCTTCAGAGTCCCGTTCGAACAGGGCCAGTAACGAGACAGGGTCCGTGCTGGAGTCGATAAAACGGCTCAAGTGGCGGATTGTCTCGTCCCAGTCATCAAGTTGATCCAGATGAGCGGTAAGCCCCAAACGCAGACTGTGCAGCAGTTCGGGCGAGGCTCCGGAGTCCCAAATGACCTGAAGGTCGCTTCTTACCTGTTCTGGATCGCGTAAGCGAGTGGCATCGAGCCAGTCCAGAGCATCATCATCGGTGTAGGGAGGATCAGCTTCCATAGTGGAATAAACTCATCAGTTTTTTCGGTGACCAAACCTGGAAAACGGAACCCTTCCGTCCTGTGGCGCATCAAAACAAGTGAACGACCGCACATGAAAGGGCTGAATTGAGGTTGTGTTAGGACGCGTGAACGATACGGACCGACCTACCGAACCGAAAGATAAGTGTAAATCCATAGGGACAAAGCGGGTAGAGCACGCAAAGTGACCTAGTGTTAGACACCGAGGCAGAAAACGACGCCTGTCGTAATCCTGCAAGCGATTCACTGAATCCACAGTTGTTGACTTTTGGCAACGCTTGGATGAGGTGCAAAAGCAACGTCCGGGGGGATGAATTCTCGGTTCACTTTTCACGCAACCTATTCGCACACAACAGTTTGCCATGATTTATGCATCCCCCTCAGAGAGTTGCGGCACTAAGCCTGCTTGGTCTCCCCCACACCTGTCCGACCGATATGAAACGGGTTTAGAGGAGCCGACGATGGCCAAGAAGTTTAGCCGACGCAGTTTGCAAGACGATGCATTCGATGCTGATGAGTCCAATTCAAGACGCACGCGTGTCATGGGCCAGCAGTTTGCCGAGGCTCATGATGAGGAACAAGGGTCCAGCGATGACCGAGGTCGACGTCGTCATGACACCGCCGCAGATCCCACCGAGGATCCCGTTCGCATGTACCTGATGCAAATGGGGCAAATTCCTCTCCTGACACGGGATCAGGAAATTGCTGCCGCCAAGCAGATTGAATGCACAAGGGATCGATACCGTCACTCGATGCTCGCTACTGATTTCCTGCTTCAGGGAGCGTTGAAACTGCTGGAACAGGTGCGCGATAAACAACTGCGACTTGACCGTACCATCGAAGTTAGCGTGACCAACGCGGCTGAGAAAAAGGCAATCATGCTAAGGATTGTGCCCAACGTACGCACGCTGCAGTATCTCCTGAAACAAAACCGAGGGGACTATCTGAACGCGATTAATCGCAAACTGCCGATGCGACAGAGGCGTGCGGCTTGGAAAAATCTCGTCGTGCGACGCAACAAGGCAGTCCGCCTCGTTGAAGAAATGAATTTGCGTACTGGAAAATTACAGCCGCTGTTTGAGAAACTCAGGCATGCTTCGGAACGTATGGATGAAATCAAGGCAATGCTCGCAAATACGGACGCCATGAACATGCCTGGCATGCCCTCGATAGACGAATTGCGTGGAGAGTTGCGTTATCTGATGCGGTTGACTTATGAGTCGCCCATGACCCTCCGCAGACGGATCTCCCAGTGTGATGCATTCCGTGAAGACTATGATGCGGCCAAACGTGTTCTTTCGGCTGGTAACTTGAGACTTGTTGTTTCGATAGCCAAGAAATACCGGAACCGTGGACTGTCGTTTCTTGATTTGATTCAGGAAGGCAACACAGGGCTGATGCGAGCTGTTGACAAATTCGAGCACGCCCGCGGTTACAAGTTCAGCACTTACGCGACGTGGTGGATTCGCCAAGCCATCACTCGTGCCATTGCCGACCAGAGCCGGACGATTCGTGTGCCCGTGCATATGATCGACACGATGAACAAGGTGCGTCAGATCACGCGTGAACTCGTCCAGGAGATCGGTCGTGAGCCAACCGCAGAAGAAGTCTGTGAGCGTAGCGGTTTGTCGATTGAGGACACGCGAGTCATCCTTAAAATGAGTCGGCAGCCTCTCTCGCTGGATCAGCCAATTGGAGATCAGGAAGACAGTGTGTTTGGCGAGTTTTTGGAAGATCATCGTGATGATGATCCGTTGATGGAAACCAATCGTGATGCACTGAAGGCGCAAATTGATGCAGCGATGGAAACCCTCAATTACCGTGAACGAGAGATTCTCAGACTACGATACGGTCTGGCCGATGGGTATACCTACACCCTTGAAGAAGTTGGACGTATTTTTCAGGTGACACGTGAACGCGTGCGTCAAATCGAAAGCAAAGCTGTTAGGAAATTGCAGCAACCTTACCGTGCCAAATCACTGGTAAGTTTCCTCGATGGAGCTGAACTCTCCATGCTCGAGAGTGGCGAACTTGTTTGATGCGTCGCTCAACAGGACTTCTGTGTTGATCAGTGTTTCAGTTGATTACACAGTTCATGCAGGCAAATTGCCGAAGCGACTGCAACGTTCAGGCTGTTTGTCCCTTGGCTCATTGGGATGATCACCCGGTCCGTCGCTACTTTTTGAATCTCCTCCGCGATACCTTCCGCCTCGTTGCCGGCGATCAGGATTCCTGACTGCCGCGTAAGGCGGAAGTCGCGCAGTGGGGTTGCGGTCTGATCCAAGGTTGTGGCGATAGTATGCACATCCAGTCGTTTTGCAAGATCGGCCAACTGGCTCGACGGATCAGATAGATCATAGAGTTTCAGTCGAAACACTGTCCCCATGCTGACGCGAACGGTGCGACGAGCGAATGGGTCGGCTGTTTTAGGCCCCAAAAGAATGCGTTTGACCCCCAATGCGGTAGCTGTTCGCATAATGCTGCCGACATTTTCGCGTTCGCACAGACCAAGCAGAGCGACCATGATCTCCGGTCCAATGTACTCACGCTCAAACGCCGCCATTGACCTCAAT
>JAPOKD010000204.1 GCA_029977825.1 Planctomycetota bacterium
AGCCCATCGCGCAGCTTCAGAACAAAGCACTCAACTGCCTGGGGCCGCAAAGAACTTTTAAGCAGTACGGTGAATCAGGTCAGTGGATCAGTGATGTGTTCCCTCACATGAGTGAGATTGCTGACGACATGTGCATCATCAATTCGGCCACGACCGATCAGATCAATCACGATCCGGCGCATACGCTTATCAATACGGGCACGCAGATTTCAGGACGTCCCTCAATGGGCTCCTGGATCACCTATGGTCTCGGCCAGCAGAGCAATAATTTGCCTGGCTTTGTGGTGCTGACGTCGGTTGGTGGCGGACAGAACCAGCCGATCGCGGCGAGGCAATGGCATAGCGGTTTTCTTCCCAGTCGCTTCCAGGGAGTCCCGTTTCATTCCTCCGGTGATCCCGTGTTGTACGTCAAGCAACCATCGGGTGTGAGTATTGAACAGCAAGCTGATGTGATTGGCGCAATCGGCGAATTGAACAGGCTGCGCGCCGATATTTCGCATGATCCCGAGATCGTGACCCGAATTGCGCAATACGAACTTGCCGCGAGAATGCAGACGAGCGTGCCTGAACTGATGAATCTCTCGGAGGAATCGAAGGCAACGCTTGACCTGTATGGTACCACCGGCGGCGATGGAAGCTTCGCTTCAAACTGCCTCTTGGCACGACGACTTGCCGAACGCGGTGTTCGGTTCATCCAGCTTTATCATCGTGGCTGGGACCATCACGGCGGAGTGAAATCGGGTGTGGCCAACACCGCCAAGCTGGTCGATCAAGGAACGGCGGCCCTGATCACCGATCTCAAGCAGCGTGACATGCTCGACGATACGCTGGTGATTTGGGGCGGCGAGTTTGGCCGCACGCCGATGGCTCAGGGCGACGGTCGAGACCACCATATCAAGGGCTTCTCAATGTGGATGGCAGGTGGCGGAATCAAGGGAGGAATGACGTATGGTGCCACTGATGAGTTCGGTTACAACGCCGTGGAAAATCCGTTCCATATCCGCGATCTGCATGCCACGATGCTGCACTTGCTGGGCATCGATCATGAACGACTAAGCGTCCGCTTCCAAGGTCTCGATGCACGACTCACAGGTGTCAAACCCGCCCATGTGGTTAAGGATCTTCTTAGATAGCGGCGTAGTAAACAAGTTGAAATCTAATAGATCTGAATCTGGAAACTAATGATTCTGAGACAGTATGAGACACAAAAGGGTGATTCGGTGAAACTGATCCTGCTCATTACGGCAATGCTGCTGACTCTGTTTGCTTGCGGATCGCAGGCACGGGCAGATGATATTGCTCGGCAGGCCCGACATCTGTTGGCACAAAAGTGTTTTCTTTGTCATGGGCCTGACCGGAATAGCGAGGACGCACAGGAAACTGATTTGAGACTCGACCTGCGTGAAGTGGCCCTCGAATACGAGGCACTTGTCCCCGGTGATGGGTCGGCAAGTGAAATGATGAGACGCGTGACCTCTCATGATCCTGATTTGCAGATGCCCCCGCCAGGCCATGGAGATCCCTTATCCAAGTCCGAAGTGGATTTACTGGGCCGATGGATCAAGGCGGGTGCGGTTTATGAATCGCACTGGTCGTTTCGTACTCTGCAGGAAACACTGATCCCAGACGCAGTTAACCGCGTCTCGTCTGGCAATCCCATCGACGCGTTCGTGCTCAAGCGACTCGGCAAGAACAATATTCAACCATCGCAAAAGGCTGACAAGCGAACTCTTATTCGGCGGGTTTATGCCGATGCCATCGGAATGCCACCTTCACCAAAAGAGTTCCAACGGTTTATGGATGATCCTGCTCCGGATGCCTATGAACAACTAGTCGATCGGGTACTTGAAAACCAACACTTCGGTGAGCGTTGGGCGCGACATTGGCTCGACGTTGCCCGCTTTGCTGAGAGTGGTGGTTTCGAATTGGATGGGATGCGACCCAATGCCTATCAGTTTCGGGACTTCGTGATCAAGGCGTTTAACGATGACCTGCCCTACAACCAGTTCGTTCAGTGGCAAATTGCGGGCGACGAATTTGCACCCGATAACATCGAAGCACTCAAAGCCACCGGTTTTCTCGGGTGCGGTGTTCGCAATGCGGTCATCACAAAAAATCAGGTAGAGAAGGAACGTTACGACGAACTCGATGACATCCTTTCCGCAACCATGACATCCATGCTTGGCCTCAGTGTCGGCTGTGCCCGTTGTCATGATCACAAATATGACCCGATTTCTTCCAACGAGTACTATCAACTGCTCTCAACGTTTGCCACCACGGTTCGGGCAGAAATCGCAGTGAGGCAAAAATCACCTGAAACGGACAGGGCAGTAGAAGCCTTTGAACGTAACCATCAGAAACTTGTTGCTCAACTGTCGGACTACGAGAGCGAATTACGCAACAGGCAGTCGTACCTAGGCTCCGCGATTGAACATCAACCGTTAGTTCTTAGCCCGTGGCAGTCAACAGGGCCGCTGCCGACGACCGGATACATTGCCGGACACAATGCTGTTTTCGCACCCGAGAAAACGTCAGGTTCAAAACCCTTGCTATCGGCAGCGTGGAATGCCCGACCGGAACTTGTGAATGGAATCAATCATCGCATTTCAGAGGTCAACAGCGTTTTCTTTTTCCACCGTACGATCACCGCTGAGTCAGCAACACCAACCGTGCTTTCTTTTGGCGCTGACGATACCGTGAAAGCGTGGCTGGACGGGAAACTGATCGCGGACCATATCGTTGCCTCTGCAGTGAATCCTGACCAGACGTTAGCGTCTGTCACGCTAACAAAGGGCGAACATCATTTGCTCGTTAAGATCGTTAACGGCCCCGGTGCTGGCGGTTTTTACTTCAATGTAAAGCAACAGGGGTTTCCCAGAACGATTCGTGACATTGTGATGATACCCGTCACACAACGAACCGCTCAGCAGTCTGAGACTTTGCTCAATTGGTCACGCCCCTTTGACGAAAAATGGCAACAGCTGTCCACTGAGATCAAAAACAATTTGCAAAAGAAGCCAAAGTATTCGCAGCAGACTGTTTTTGTTTCGACCGAGGGCCGAAAGGGTTTTCGGCCAGCCATCTACAACGTGCAGGGCCCCGAGTTCTATGAAAAGACCTATGTCCTTAATCGAGGCGACCCAAATTCAAAAATCGAACCTGCGACTCAGGGATTTCCGAAAATCCTCATGCAGCATCCCGACAACGCGTCGCATTGGATCGAGCAACCTGCGGCTGATAGCAAATCCTCCTATCGGCGAAAGTCGCTCGCCAACTGGATAACCGATGCGCAGCACGGAGCTGGAAGTTTGCTGGCACGGGTGATTGTAAACCGCCTTTGGCAACATCACTTCAAGACGGGATTGGTGACAACGGTCAACGACTTTGGCACGCAGGGGGCATTGCCCACCCATCCACACTTATTGGAATGGCTGGCTAGTGAATTGGTTCGAAACGATTGGAGCCTGAAGCACATTCACCGTTTGATCCTGACCAGTGACACATTCAAGCAACAATCCGCGTTCTCGGAACAAGCGGCCGAAGTTGACCCTGAAAACAGACTGCTCTGGCGTTTTACTCCCCATCGTCTGGAAGCGGAAGCGATACGTGATTCGATGCTGGCCGTATCAGGTCAACTGGATCGGACCATGTTTGGAAGTGGCACGCTTGATCCTGGACAGAAGCGGCGGAGCATCTACTTCACAGTGAAACGCAGTCTCCTGAATCCGATGCTAAATCTTTACGACGCGCCGGAAACTCTGACGAGTGCTGGTCGTCGCAACTCGACGACCACGGCTCCTCAGGCACTGCTGCTGATCAACAGCCCTCACATCCGCGAACTGGCCCAGAAATTCGCAAGCAGGATATCGCCGCAGCACTACGAAAAATCCCCAGCTGTCTCGGAGCTTCTGGCAGCCTCTATCCATGGTTCGCCTCGTGTTCACATAGCGGTACCAAACGGTCGTTATACGTTGCAACTGCTGATGCATGAAGGTTGGCGATCACGGTCTGCGGATATCATGATCGAGGGCAAGACGGTCAGAGCAGCCTATGACATGTTCAAAGAGCAAGGCGGAACATTCGCCCATGGAAGCGTGCTCCGCTATTCCTTTTCGCTTGTCGACGGCAACATCGACATTGAGATCAAGGGTCCGCTCCATCTTGGCGGCTTGATTTTGTCAAAGCAAACAGCCGACTCCGCCGATCGCGTGCAAGTCGCGAAAAGCCAGGCGGATCTCGATTTCAAAGATGTCCTCAAAGCAATCAATTTCGGGAATACAAAAGACTTGAATATTAGCGATGTCAAATTTTCCGCTGCTGCGGCCAACACAACGGTTGATGGTGTGACCAACACCGCGACGGGGGACGTCTATGCCGGACAGTATGGTCAGAAACTACCCGTGATCCTAAAAGGGAACGCGAACGAACGATTCGATGACGACCTTGCAACCTTTGTCAGCAAGGCATATCGTCTGGCTCTTAACCGAGAGCCTTCCAATGATGAAATCAAATTTGCGATCCAGTTCATTCTATCGCAAAAGCAGGATTACGAACAAAACAACGCTGCCCTTGCCAGGTCTGCCGCGCTCGCTGACTTTGCACACACACTTTTTTCACTTAACGAGTTCATCTTCGTCGATTGATTGGGATGCCATGAACTCACGGACCATATTTTCACGACACGAACTGATACGGACTGAATGTGGCCTTTGATTTGCTAAATTGCATCTCACGATCGACCACAGTCGAGTACCGGACCAATCACCGCCTAGGGAAAAGCCGTGCCCGATGGGGTAAAACGTATGATCCCAAGCTGGGGCTGATTGGGTCAAAATACGGCAACGACAGCCGGTTGCTCGAAGCCGCGCAAGACCGTAACGCGATCGCCAAGCGGTCTTGGCGCCAAACACCACGGGCTGCCGCATAACGCGACTTCGCTACCTAGGGAACATTTTGCCCAGGTTGGTAAGTATGACAAGTTCAAGGCAGACCTGCCGGCGGAGTTCATCACGAAGCAGGTGGCCCCCCTGAGGGCGAAGACACGATGTTCAAGAACACCGCCGTGATGTACGGCAGCAGCAATAACCCGAAGCACGTGAACAGCAACTACCCTATGATGCTAGTGGGAGGCGAAAACCTTGGCCTCAAGCACGGAACATTTCACAAACGCGGTGACACCGGGGCGCCCCTGTCCCACATGCATTCGGCACTTCTCAATGCCATGGACGTACCCAACACGTAATTCTCTGACAGCACTTCTACATTCTCGCAGATTATGAAATAGTTTCAGAGTCTCTGCGTTCGGTAACTGGAATCATGAACTCAAACACAAAACATTCGAGACGAGAAATCATCAGTCTTGGTGGCTATGGACTGGGTGCCCTCGCGGTCAGTTCGCTGTGTAGTTCCCGCTTTGTGGAAGCAGCTCCCTCGGCTCCAAAGATCAACACTCGAGCCAAGTCGGTTATCTGGTTGGTGATGAATGGCGGTCAAAGCCACGTTGACACCTGGGACTACAAGCCTCAGTTGGCAAAGTCAAACGGCAAGAAGCTGGAAAGGTTCGACAACGAAGTCGGATTCTTTCCCGAGAAAGTCGGAGCGCTCATGCAGTCACCATTCAGTTTCAAACAGCATGGCGAGTGTGGAAAATGGGTTTCTGACATCTTTCCGAGTGTTGCCCAGCACGTCGATGACATAGCATTCGTGCATTCGTGCCATGGCAAGTCAAACAATCATTCGCCTGCCCTGTTTACGTTGAATACCGGAGTCAGCCGCATGGGGTATCCGTGCGTCGGGTCGTGGGTCACCTATGGATTGGGGAGCGTCAACAATAACCTGCCGTCTTTCGTCGTGATGACAGACCCCAAGGGTAGAGGCCTCCCGAAAGGACAGGCTCAGAACTGGGGCGCCGGATTTCTTCCCAGTTCGTTTCAGGGCACAGCACTCAACAATCGTGGTCAGCCCATCAATGATCTGACACGTAACTCAAACATCTCTGCTCGGCAACAACGCCGACAACTCGACTTTATCAACACACTGAATCTCGAACATCAAAAGTCCCGCGAATCAAACGCCGAGCTGGACGCTCGCATTCGTAGCTTTGAACTCGCCTATCGAATGCAGACCGCCGCTCCCGAGGTCTTCGATCTGAAACGCGAGTCGCCGTCGACGCACGCCATGTACGGTCTCGATGATCAACGATGTGCTCATTTCGGTCGTCAGTGCCTTACCGCCCGCCGAATGGTCGAAGCCGGCGTTCGTTTCGTGCAGCTCTACAGTGGAGGCACGGAGAACCAGAAAAGCTGGGACGGGCACTTAGATATTGAAGGCAACCATCGCGGATTTGCCGAAGAGGTGGACCAGCCGATTGCCGCGTTGTTAACCGATCTCAAGCAGCGAGGGATGCTGGAGGAGACGCTCGTCATCTGCGGCGGCGAGTTCGGCCGATTACCTATCGCCCAGCTCGAGTCCAAACCTGGACGCGACCACAATCCCAATGCGTTTACAACCTGGTTTGCCGGGGGCGGTATCCAAGGTGGCATCAGCCATGGCGAAACCGACGAACTGGGACTGAAAGCCTCCGTCGACAAAGTCACGATCCACGACCTGCACGCAACCATTCTACATCAACTTGGAGTGAACCACGAGCAACTCTCTTACAGCATCAACGGACTCGACGTCAAACTCACGGGTGTCGAAGGGGCAAGAGTGATCGACCAAATTTTGCAGAGGCCTCCAACGACATAATAAAAGACATCCTCAGGATGCGCGAACCACACAGACATCGATCACTCAATCAAGAAGCCTCGAATGACGAAAAAACATAGTTTTAGACCGAACGCCACCAAACGTTTCCAACACCAACTGCGAATTGTGGCGGCATTTTTTGTGGTTGCCTCAGTGACTTCAGTCGCCTTTTCGCAAAACCCACTGTCTGTTTCCAGTCCTGAAACAGACAACTCCGTCGCGGCTGAGATGAAATCGTTCGCGCTAGCTGATGGCTATGAGGCGCAGTTGTTTGCCGATGAGACGGACGGCGTTGCCAATCCCGTTTGTATGTCGTGGGATCCTGCCGGCCGACTTTGGGTCCTCTGCACGTGGGCGTATCCGCAAATGAAACCTGCCGACAAACCAGACGACAAGTTGCTCATTCTCACCGACACCAATGGCGACGGACGTGCTGACAAAACCACCGTCTTCGCCGACGGATTGAACATGCCTACGGGCTTTGCATTGGGACACGGAGGAGCGTACATCGGTCAGGGGAACGACCTCCTGCATTTGGTCGATGCTGATGGTGACGACAAAGCTGACTCGCGCCGAGTGCTGCTTTCCGGCTTCGGAACCGGCGATACGCATCAAAACATCAACTCACTCACCTGGAGCCCCGGCGGCGAGTTGTTTTTTTGCCAGGGTCTGCACTCGTTCTCACGAGTCGAAACGCCTTGGGGAATCCGACGTTTGGACGAACATGGTTCCTGGCGATTGCGACCTCGGCGGTTGCAGCTTGACGGATTCCGCCGGTCCGGTGGTGATGGCAATCCATGGGGAATCTCCTTCGGAAACTGGGGCGAGCCCTTTGTTAAGGGCAATGGTCAGGGTGTATTCGAGTTGCTCCCCGGTATGGTGAGTACGGAACACATCGCCAGCTACTGGGGCCGCGAAATGACGATCGGGCAGACCCGTATCAAGTCGATGATCATGGAATTTGCCGAGTCGCCACACCTGCCCGACGACATCCAAGGCGAAATATTGATTGCCGGTTACTTCGCTCGTGACGTCAACCGTTTCAAGAGGGAGATCGATGGCTCTGGACATCGACTGTCACTTCAGCCCAACCTGCTAACGTCATCGCACAACGCGTTTCGCCCTGTGGATATCCGCATCGGCCCTGATGGCGCGATCTACATTGCGGACTGGTTCAATCCGATCATCGGACACTATCAAGCGTCGTTCCGACACCCTGACCGCGATACAACTCACGGCCGCATCTGGCGGATCACGGCGAAGGAGCGTCCTCTGGCGAAGGCTCTCGATCTGTCCAACATGACCGCCGCCGAGGTATGCGAACAACTGAAGTCGGACTGGCGCTATAATCGCTATCAAGCGAAGCGCCGACTCGCGGATTTGCCAAAGAGTGCAGTCATTCCGGTTATCACCAAGTGGGTGGATGAACTCGATAAAAACGACACCAACATTGAGCATCATCTCTACGAAGCGGTGGGCGTATTTGAATCACACGAAGTCATTAATCAACCATTGCTGGAACGCCTCCTCAAGGCCAAGGACTATCGAGCGCGAGCTTATGCAACACGTGTTGCTGGACGCTGGCATGACCGCCTTGAGTCACCGCTTGACTTGCTCAACCAGAGTGTTGTTGATGAAAATCCGCGAGTCCGACTGGAGGCAATTGTGGCCTGCAGCGACATTC
>JAPOKD010000549.1 GCA_029977825.1 Planctomycetota bacterium
CCCATGTCGGTCCGAATCAACCTTGAGAAAAGTTCTTTCAGAAAATCGTCGTCGACCAGGGTGCCTTCTGCTTTGAAAAGGTCTCGAATATCGGTGCTAAGTGCCTGCCTCGTCTTTGAGAGTGCGCCCCGCATTTTTGAGAACAGGCCGCCTGACGCTGGCTTGGGCTCGGACTTTGAGCGCGATGCTAAGCTCTCAGATTCATGCTCAGGCTGTTCCATCTCGCCTTGGGTTTCAGCCGCAACCGAGGCCGACTGACTCGTAGACGGGTTCTCGGACGTTTCATCGGAAGTTGCCGATTTCTGCCCTACAGCATCATCTTCCTTGTTTTTTTGGGACCGCCAAAACGCCATCGAAAAGCTCGTCTCGAGTCGAGGAATCACACACTGCCAGTCCCGCGGACCAGTCAAGCAGCAATTCTTACCTATCACCGGCCAATCGGGTAGGCCGACGGTAAACGGTAAATCGACAAGGCGTTGTAAATCAACGTTTCCAGTAACCATCGAAAATGATGCTTGAGATCGGGAATCACCTATTGACATCATTTCTTGCCAGTTTCCCCTTGGCTTTCAAGAAACCCGGGGGTGTACCGGCCGGGAAGTTCGTGACGGGTAGCTATCCAAATGCCGCGATTTCAACGGTAATTTGGAGTTCAGAACGGCCGGGCTGTCAGTTTTACACTGAATCCTCTACCTAATCCGCACTCTTTCACAGGGCTACCCAAAGCCAGTAGTTGGTACGCCTTGGTTAACCAGTACTGAATGTAAGCTGGGCTTCAGATTCTTGAGTGTTTTATGGCTAAAACGCGTACTTCTTCCTGCGGCCGTCCGATACCTACTACTGAGAAATCGGCATGATTCGGGATTTGTCGCCGCCTGACGGGCGATCGACGCGGCCTTGAGCAACCGATTACGGAAATGTTTTCGTTTATCCGTCGACGTCTTTTGGTCGCACGGAATCATGCAGTGCACATTGCACCTATACCCGAAATGGATAACTGGGGAGTTAATAAAGCAAATGAAGCTTAGCAAATTGGCGCTCGTCGCCGCGATTGCATGCGGTACCTACGCCGGCAATGTTTTTGCCGATCAAACAAACGATATTCAATTGGTTTCCTGCGAGTCAAACTGTGACTGTGGCGAGCCGGTTTGCGGATGCGAGCCAGCTTGTGACGATGCATGCGATGCAGGTTGTGATTCAGGTTGCGATTCAGCTGGTTGTGGGCTCGGCCTCGGCAGTTGCGGAATCGGAAGCTGCCTTGACTGTGGCGACTGCTGCCTGGGCGACCCGTACACTCTCTTCGGAGAGTGCCACGGAATCACTGCTGGTGGTTGGATGCAGTTGGGTTACTTCACGAATCCAACCATCAACTTCAATAAGTACTCCGACAAAGTGCAACTGCAACAGGGCTGGTTGTTCGCTGAGAAAGCGATCGACTCCTCCTGCGGTTTCGACATCGGTGGACGAGTTGACTATGTCTACGGTACCGACGGACCCGACACTCAGGCCTTCGGTAACCCACAAGGTACTTACGACTTCCAAGATGGTTGGACCAATGGCAGCCAGTATGGGTCGGCATTGCCACAACTGTACCTGGAAGCTGGTTACGGCGACCTGTCCGTGAAGGTTGGTCACTTCTACACCATCATCGGTTACGAAGTGGTTCAAGCGACTGGCAACTTCTTCTACAGCCACGCTAACACCATGTACAACAGTGAGCCATTCACGCACACAGGTGTTCTGTTCACTCTGGACCATAGCGATGACGTAACACTTTACGGTGGATACGTTCAGGGTTACGACAGCGGATTCGAGGACAATGGCGACGCATTCCTTGGTGGTGTTTCGTTGGGTCTGACTGACCGTCTTAATGTAACTTACGCAGCTATCGGTGGCCGCTTGAACGAAGCTGGCAATGGCGGTGGACCCTTTGCTGTGACCGAGAATGGATACATGCACTCGGTTGTCGCAACTTACGATGTCAGCTGCGATGTTCAGTACATCATGCAGAGTGACTATCTTGATACGAACGTTCGTGAGTCCATCGGTGTCAACAATTACTTGATCAAAACGATCAATGATTGCACCGGAGTTGGAGCTCGCTTCGAGTGGTGGAACACCACTCCAACCGTTGGTGGACCTTCCTTCGATACCTACAACTTGACATTTGGTGTTAATCATCGCCAGTGTGCAAACCTGACATGGCGTCCAGAGATTCGCTATGACTGGTACGATGGATTTGGAGCCGCTGACGGAGTCGAAGATAGCTTCAAGTTCGCTGTTGATGCTGTTATGACTTTCTAAGGCACCAACGAATCCGTGTGCGGGGGGTGCCGAGCGTTTCTCCCCGACGTTAGCATTCGCCGAAACCGCGGATTCAGATAAAAATTGACCCGGTCGCCCTGCATGGGGCGGCCGGGTTTTTTTTGTGCGCTGCTGGTATTTAGCACGGCGTTGGGATCTAGCACGCTGCTGGGATTTTCTGCGCTCTTGGGATCATGTCAGGCATTCTATCCCACTGATCGGAATAGGTTCACAAAATCGGCCTGCTTGATGGTTTCACGCATGAGAACTCGCCTTCGGGGCTGAAGAAGACTGATTCAAACGTCGATCTCACTAGTATCCGAATAGCCCGATTCACGTGAGTTTGATTGTGTGATTGCTGCCGCTATCACCATTCCACTGACTGAAAGATTGCTCAGCGCATCATGCTGGGGCGATTCATTCATGACCCCGAACCCCTTGGGAGTTCACCAGCGATGAAGCTCACAAAATTGGCGTTGATTGCAGCGATTGCTTGCGGCACCTATGCAGGTAACGTTTTTGCTGACCAGACAAACGATATTCAGTTGGTTTCCTGCGAGTCAAATTGCGATTGTGGCGAGCCGGTTTGCGGATGCGAGCCAGCCTGCGACGATGCCTGCGATGGCGATGCATGTGACGGAGGTTGTGATTCAGCAGGCTGCGGAATTGCGCTTGGTGATTGTGGTCTGTGCGATCGGGTTCTAAGCCTCGCCTGTCGCGATTGCTGTATCGGAGATCCCTGGCACTTGTTTGGTGAGTGCAATCGCATCTCGGCCGGAGGTTGGTTGCAGACAGCATACCAGTCAGACCAGCAAGGTTTTGGCTTGGGAACGTTTGATACTTCCAACTTCAACAGCTATCCCAGAAAATTCCAGCTTCAACAGGGTTGGTTGTTCGCCGAGAGAGCGATCGATGCTTCTTGCGGATTGGATATCGGAGGGCGTGTCGATTACATCTATGGAACCGATGGGCCAGAAGTTCAAGCGTTTGGCAACCCAGGTGGTACTCGCTATGACAATTCATGGGACAACGGATCCCAATACGGGTCAGCATTGCCGCAGTTGTATCTGGAAATTGGCTATGGAGATCTTTCCGCCAAAATCGGTCACATGATCACTAACATCGGCTTTGAGTCAGTTCAGGCAACGAAGAACTTCTTCTCCAGTCACTCGTTCGCATTCAACATTTCTCAGGTTTCCTACACCGCGACTGGAGTGGTCGCTACGTATTCAGGCCTCGACAACGTCACCTTGACCGGCGGTTGGGTCGAAGGGGTAAACACGGCATTCGAAGATAATGGTGATGTCTTCATCGGTGGTGTTGCTCTCGATCTTACCGACCGACTTAACGCAAGCTATAACGTGGCAGGCGGAAAATTCAGGGACAATCCGGTCGACGGCGCTCCGATTGATGGCTACATCCACTCGATTGTTGCCGAGTACGATATTCGTTGCGACCTCATGTACGCCATGCAGACAAGCCTGGTCGATCTGAATGATGGTGCGGCATCCGCCGTAGGAATCACCAACTACTTGTTCAAAACAGTCAATGACTGCACTTCACTGGGAGCAAGGTTCGAGTGGTTGAATAGTGATGGGCTTGCGACCAGTGGGGTCAATGAAGATCTCTACGAATTGACCCTCGGAATGAATTATCGCTGGTGTGCAAATCTTATGTTCCGACCAGAACTGCGTTGGGATTGGAGTGAGAATGTTGACTCTGGTGCCAAAGATGACCAGTTCTCTTACGCAACCTCGGCTATCCTGACATTCTAGTATGCTTCAATGCATGCGATTCTCTGGTGGTCCTGAAGCGTAGTCGAATCAGGCCCACACTCTATCAAGCTTAGAGCCCGATCGTCTCCTCAAGGCGATCGGGTTCATTCTGTTACTGGTGCCGGGGATCAACGTTGATCAAATCCGGTTGTTGTGCCTCGTTGCGGCAAGACGGATTTCCAGCGAACCAAGCTCACTGGAGATCTGACCATCACCGTCCTCGAATTGTCTATTCGAAACGCATGGGACGTTCATACCGCACCTCTGAATAAGTGTTTCCATTGCCTGAAAAACGGGCATCGCAGTTTGCTGCAAGGGAAATCAGATCGCCTTACAGGCGTCAGCAACGACATTCTGGCGAGCGATAATCATATTCGGCGAAAGCGTTGGCGGATCCGATGCCCTTGTCTATCGGCGAAAAACGCTGCAC
>JAPOKD010000776.1 GCA_029977825.1 Planctomycetota bacterium
GCCAATGCGGTCAGATGCTTCTCTGTGACCCCCGCAACCTCAATGTCCTGAGGTTCAAGCGTTGTAAGAATTTCGTGGTCAATTTCACTCAGCTTTGCCAAACGGTTAGCCATCCGCCTGACACTTCGCTCAAAGCTGTTGCGTGCACACCGACCATTCCCGAAGTGCTGATCCCGGCTGATATACAGAAAAGTGAAGCCCCGCAACAACCTGCGGCGTGATTCAGTCGGCAAAGTATACTTGGCTTTTGCAGCAATCAACTCAAAGATCTGGCACAGTGCCTCTGGCGGATAATCATCGAAGTGCATGGTCGTGCCGACACGTGACGAAAGCCCGGGATTACTACGGATCATGGTCTGCATTTCATTTGGATATCCAGCCAGAATCACCACCAACTGATCTCTCTGGTCCTCCATCCGTTTCAACAGGGTCTGAACAGCCTCTCGACCGTACTGATCCTGACCACTTTCATCAATCAGCGTGTAGGCTTCGTCAATGAACAGTACCCCATTCAGCGCCTCGTCAATTTTCGCATTGGTTTTGGGACCTGTTTGACCTGCATATTCAGCCACCAGTCCGCTACGATCTGTTTCGACCAGATGCCCGCTCTCCAGAACCCCAAGCGCGCCGTAGATTTCAGCAACGATGCGAGCCACCGTAGTTTTTCCTGTTCCCGGATTTCCAACAAACGCCATGTGCAGACTTGGCTTGGTCGTTGGCAGCCCAGCCTCTGAGCGTTGCCGCTCCATCTTCAAGAAATTGGTCAACGTTTGAATCTGATCCTTGATGGCGTCCAGACCAATCAGTCGATCCAGACTTTGACGGGCATCAGCCAGACGCTGCTCCGGGGTACGGTCATCAGCGGGCTCTTTGGGCTTCTTTTTCTCACCTTCTCCCAAGTCCGAATGCATACCAGTGACTGGCGTTCCGGATCCTCCAGGCCCCGCAATCGGTGTCGGTTTCTCTGCAGCCGTTACATCAACACCTTCACGCAACCTTTTTGCCTCGCCTCGCAACCAGTTAAGGGCATCGCGAGCGTTGTCAGTATCCTTCTCGCTTGCCAGGTGCTCTGGCGCGTGGCCTCGCAACTCATCAAACTGCTGCTGCATCGACTGCAGACTGGCGTTGTCTGCTACCGAGACATCACCATCAACCGAGGCAAGTAAATTCGCCATCCTCATCGCAAGCGTTTCCAGTTCTCCCCAACGATCTCGGATCGCCGGGATTTCAGCAAAGGGCCTGACAAGGTCTCGCCACTCAAAATCATTCGAGGCATTCAGCAACCAGGAAACAGCCTCCTGAAGCTGACTTCCCATCACCGACTTACCCCAAATGTGTTCGAGCAACACACGGCCCATCTGGCGCTGGCCAATATTCCGAGCATCGATGCCCTGCACCACCGCTGCGAAAACTTTCATCAACAGACCTTGATGCAGATCGTTCATCTGATCTGCGATCGAGGCGGCATCAGCGTCTTCGCCCCCGGTCAACCAACCATAAGAACCACGCACCAAGTTGCCGCTTTCCACGTACAGCGATTGGGTTTCCCGGAGAGTCTCGCGATAAAGACGAATCGTTTCAATGATTTGGTCGTCAGTGCGTCGTGTCATTTTGAATTGAACAGATGAGTATCATTACCAGAAAGAGAGAACACGTCATTCTAACGAAAAGGACGTGCAACATTCCCAAGATCACATCAACGTGTCCGGGTGATCCATAAGTCAGCAAAAAACAATACGATGTCACGCAATCTGATCAGGCAACCAGAGACAGCCGGACAAAGTACTTGCCCCTTTACCTTCACTTCGATCCACGAGGTGGTCTTGACCATTCCATAGGTCATCCAGCCACGCCGCTTATTGCAAATACTGTCATTTAGGCAACTGCACTGCGACCAGCTTGCCAGCCGCATTCCTTGCATACACACATCCATCAAGCAACACCGGCACTGTCCAACAGCGTCCTTCAAGAACGCTTGCTGAAGCCACCTCGTCGTACCCCTCCGAAGTAGCCTTGGCAATCACCAGGCGACCATCATCACTGAGGATCACCAATTTTCCGTTCGCGATCATCAAAGAACCGCATCCCAACCCACTCTCTGTCCACATGACCTCGCCGGTGTCATGTTTCATGCACGTCAGGTTCACAACCCTTCCAAAGTTCGAGTTTCCATCGAAACCATAGAGACAGCCGTCATACAAGATGCTGTTATTGAAATGGTTGCGCATCTTTCGACTGTCGTAGACAAGTTCCAATTTGCCATCAACCAACCGGAACAGACCACAGCCAACCTGATAACCGGTAGAAACAAAGATCGTTCCTTCATGCACAATGGGTGTGGTGGAATTGGTTCGAAATGGTGACTTCCATGGAAATGCATCAATTTCCGCCCCATCATCAGCCTTAACCAACCGCAGTGCGTCCGAGTCAAGCGTCGCAATCAAGCCTGCATTCTGGTGATCAAAACTCACAGCTGACCCATATCCAGCCGTATGTTTCTCAGTTTGCCAGTTCAATTCACCAGATATTTTGTTGAATGACACGACACGTCCGGCCTCGAGAATCAACTGGTCGTCAAGAATAAACGGCGAGCCATTGAATCCCCATTCAGGCAACGGGACTTCCAGATCGGCCTGCAAATCACGTTGCCAAATGATCTTTCCATCGGCCGCACGAAAGCAGATCAACTGCCCCTCTTTTCCAACGGAATAGACACGATCGCCGTCGATCGTCGGCGTCGACCCAGGCCCACCCTCATAAAGATTATCAATCAACTTTGACGGGTAAGTGTGCGACCAGACAGTCTTGCCAGTGCCTTGGTCCAAACAAAAAACAGTCTCCTTTCCATCCTCGTGGCCCATCGAAAAGAGTCGTCCGTTGGCGATTGATACAGAACTGAAACCAATCCCGATCTCTCGCTCCCAAATCCCTTTCAACCCCATTTCGGGCCAATCGGTCGACCATCCTGCCTCATGGGATATTCCATCATGTCGCTTCCCCATCCAGTTGGGCCAACTGGATGTACTGCCTCGACCGTTCACGTCAGTGGAATCAGTTTCCGCGGAAGTCACCGTATGGGGCAAAGAGGCGGCAACAATCAGTAGTGCCGTCACTACCATGACTGCCCAATCACTTGCGATCATCCTTAGCTTGCGCATCAACACTCTCTTGTTACTAGCAATTCTGTAAAGATATTAAGCCGAAGTCGAGAAACAAATCCCAACATTCGTCGACATCAACACTGCAACTTCAAGACCCCAAACCCCAAAACTTCAAAACCGCGTTGTTTGACTCTTGGCCGCTTACCGACACATGAGGAGTGATACACTCATCCCCTGCCAACCCAATAAATTATATGCCACTTCGACGCGA
>JAPOKD010000302.1 GCA_029977825.1 Planctomycetota bacterium
CAGGAAGCGATTGCGGCCGGGGTCAAGCATATCTGGATGCAACCTGGAGCCGAGGATGAGAAGGCCTCGACGGCAGCTCGTGACGCTGGAATTAACGTGATCGATGATGGCAGTTGCATTCTCTTGCTGCTCGCATGTGAGTAACAGCGTCGTTGTGAACATTGAACAGGACGCCAACCAACTTGCGCGCGACGTGACGGACCGAGCGTGTTTAGCAGAAGGAACTGAAAGCCACACGTGCGAAGACGGTACGCTGCAGAATAGGGTACCTGTTCACCCTCGCATCTCTGGGAAAACTTGGCGATCCCAGCAATGACATTCGCACAGTAGCCAGGCTTACCTATTCGATTGTCTCGCTAAAATAGCCGCCCAACAATTCGTTTCGTTCGAAATCTACGCCGGCCGATCGCTTCGGTCTGGGCAGACCCATCATTCAATGGGCTCTTAGTTGTACAACGGCAGATTCTTATGTAACGTTTGGCTGGCGTGGTGCTAACTTGATTGTTTTGTAAAGAAAGCATCTTTCAAAGCGTTCGCCTTTCAAATATCTGCCTCTGTCAACACTTGAATTCACCGGTACGCTGATGCCCCCGCCCACCACAGAATCTGATGCCTTCGAACAGCCGCAGGGCACTTTTCGCTTTATCGTGGTCACATTCTGCTTCGTGTTGGTCCTGGTCAACTATCTGGACCGGGTAGTGATTTCATTTGCCATCAAACCGATTGAGTCAGATCTAGGCATCGCGGATGGGGCGTTCGGCCTACTAATGTCGGCATTTGCGATTGGAACACTTGCAACTAACGGCATCTCGGGTGTGGTACTCGACCGTTACGGAGTCAAGTCAGTGTGGGGGGGCGCGTTAATGTTTTGGTCCGCCTTCATGATTCTGCAGGGATTTGTGCAGGTGTTCTGGCTGTTTGTTGTCTTGCGAGTGCTAATGGGGATGGGCGAGGGGGCTAATTTCCCGGCTATGAATCGCGCGCTCGTTGACTGGGTGAGACCAAGTGAATTGGGAAGATTCACTTCTGCAGCCCTATTAGGTGTTCCACTCGCGCTGTTGCTTGGCGGTATTGTTCTTGCTCCGGTCATTCTGGGGATTGGATGGCGTGGAAGCTTCATTTGCCTTGGCTGCCTAGGCGGGCTGTTGGGCCTTGCCTTCCTCGTTTTTTACAAGCAGCCACCCGCGTCAGCACCGCAGTCTCCGGCAGCACCTAAGGCCAGCAATGAAGTGGCAAAGCTGCCACTTTCAGAGCTGTTCTTGAATCCGACATTGCTGGCCACGGCCTGGTCCTTCTTTGGGTTCGGTTGGGTTTTGTTTTTTGGTTTGACGTGGCTTCCTGGCTACCTCGAGCAAACGTTTGATTTGAAGCTCAAGTCTGTCGGTTATTTCAGCACGCTTCCGTGGGGCTTATCACTACTGTTGATGCCGATCGCTGGCTGGATCTCGGATGCAATCATGCGTCGAACAAACTGCACAAGGGCGGCGCGTATTCATCTGATTTGGATCTGCCAGCTTTTGGCAGTCATATTCTTTATCCCCGTGGTAATGGTTGACTCAGCCACCTGGGCGGTGGTGTTTGTATCAATTGCCATTGGCTTCTCCATGGCACCGAATAGCCCCTATTACTCGATCTGCGCGGATCTGTTTCCAACTCGAACGGGCGTGGCAACCGGCTACATTGTGACTTTCTTTTCACTCTCCGGAATCGTTTGCCCTACTGTTACAGGCTGGCTTGCGCAGGGTAATGGAGGCTTCAACATGGCTTTCGGCGCATTGTGTGTTGTGGTGGGATCAGCAGCGCTCGGGATGCTTCTATTCGCAAAGGGCGAAACGAGTCCTAATGCGGGTATTACCAACACGACTCCAGCAGGCTGATGAAGCAAGAACCGTGCTGGCAGGTGAGCCAGGCTTGTTCTTTGATCCTGCTCATGCTTCGTCTCAATCAGCTCAACCTTGTCTCAAAAACTGTGCGATACCGAAGCGCCCCTCAGTAGATGAAATTTCCGCGGCCCCGGTAAGACAAACGGTGCCGGAAGCCATGCGCGTTGCTGGCGTGAAAAGCTGGCTTTAATCTGCTGACAGGCTGACTAAATCGCGCCCTTGCCGGAAAGCACAACCCAAACAGTTCGTACGAGAATCCTGAAGTCGTTGGTTAGGCAGCAATTTCGCAGAAAAAACAGGTCATAGGCTACTTTACGACGGAAACTGTCAAGATTGTTGTCGTATCCATTAACAACTTGCGCAACACCAGTTAGACCTGGTTTTAGCTGAAGACGATCCAGATAATTCGGTACCTGCTCGGATAAATCCCTCACAAATTGGGGGCGTTCCGGACGAGGCCCAGCCAGCGACATGTCTCCTCGCAGCACGTTCCATAACTGCTGCAACTCATCGAGACGGGTTCTTCTCATAAAACGGCCCAACCCTGTAACCCGTGGATCATCCTGAACGGCAAATTGAGCTCCATCTTTCTCGGCGTCATTGACCATCGTACGAAATTTATAAAACGTGAACAGTCTTGCGTAGGTCAGTTCCTGTGGGCGCTCAGCGACGCGTTTTCCGCGGGGCAAGCTTTCATTTGTAGCAACCTGTCTGCGGTCTGGTACGTTGCGTTTCCTGCGGTTCAAGCCAACACGCTGTTGGCAGAAAATCATTTCATCCGGCGAGCTTAATTTGACAGCGACAGCCGTGACAAGCATCAATGGCCACAGCAACGCAATCCCCGTCGCTGCACCGCAAACATGCAGCACACGTTTGCTTCGTAAAGTCGAATGCGGCAAAGGATAATCAACGCCTCGTTCTGGATCCGACGACACCTCGCGCAACCACAGAACCGGTGAGATCACTGCGCCTGAAATGAATTGCCGAAGGGGATCCGGATGTTCTGTATCGACCGTGCCGCGAGGGATCACGGTAGGCATGACTTGACCTAACTGGGACTGGTTTACTGACTGGTTCATCCGCAGGGCTGCCAGCAGTTTCGGTACTCCCTGGAAATAGTCAAAGAACGACCGTGCCGCGAGCGAAACAGGTTTTATCTTCAGCTGGGTAAGCCATCATCGTCGTGTAGTTAGTGCTTGTATTGGTTGTAGCCAGCGAACACCAAGGACTTGCGTGTTTGTGGGTGTACGGGCGTTGATTAACGTCTACACCAGAAGTACGATGCGAACGGTTGGCATCTAATCCATCCACAAGTGGTGTTTTGATCACTACGCTTCGCAAGGGACATTTGCACAGCGACTCGAGGAAATGCTGAAAACTATCGTTTACGCATTGGACGCGACTCAAGCGAAATCAAGCATCGCGTGCGGAGTCTCGTTGGTCACCATCCCATCACCAGAACTTGCGCAGAAGACAGCGCAAGCTTGGTATGCTTCACGAGCTGAACATGAACTCAACATCACCTGCGGTACGCCATGTTGTGCGTGCGTCCGATAGGAGGAATCACATCAACACATTAACGACTCTCCGTCACACCTCCGTACTGCTGTTTGTTACTGCGTTGTTTCTCGGGACAGAACTTCATGCCAAGACGACGCAGTGCGGTCTTACGGTCATGTCGTACAACATTTACCGTGGCGGAACGATGCGTGGGCAGCAGTTAAGTCAAACCGCGAAAGTGATTCAGGAAGCCAACGCCGATGTGGTTGGGGTTCAGGAAACCCGTTCTCCTCGGGGAGACAACGCCGAGAAATTGGCTGCATTGCTAGGATGGAATTTCCACTTTGACCCAAAGGCCAAAAACTGCATTTTGACGCCACACAAGATTGTTGAATATCAGAATGGTGCCTGCAAAATCGAGCTGAAATCAGGTCCGGAACTGTATCTCTTCAACCTTCATCTGCCATCCAATCCGTATCAACCTTATCAGCTATTGAGCATTCGTCCCAAGTGGCATAAGCATTGGGACACGCCATTTATCAAAACCGAAGCTGAAGCTATCGCACACGCAAAAGACGCACGTGGCAGGGAAATCGCTACTCTGCTTGCCCAGATCCGTTCTCTTCCAGATCAAGATGCTCCAATTTTTGTGGTTGGTGACTTCAACGAACCCTCGCACTTGGATTGGACCAACCGAGCAGCCAGAATTGGACGGCATCCTACCAAAGTCATGTTTCCTTCCTCTCTGGAAATGGCCAAAGAAGGCTTTTTGGATGCCTGGCGGGTGGCTCATCCCAACGAGATGACCCACCCCGGGTTTACCTGGTCGCCACTTACCAAGGCTGATGATCCAGAAGATCACCACGATCGCATTGATTTCGTTTACTTCAGAGGAAAAGGTGTAAAACTTAAAGCCGCGAAAAACGCAGGTGAAAACCGTGATAACGCGGACATTGTCGTTTCTCCCTATCCTTCTGACCACCGTGCCATCGTTGCGTCTTTCACCTTAGCCAACCCGCCGCAGGTGGAGAAAGGTGACAGTCAAAAAGTAGACGCGACTGACTGACGGCGACTCATGAAATCTATCGCAACTCGATGCGTCGCCGACTGTTTGTCAGCGGCACGTTTCGCGTTCGCGGAGCTTGCAAAGCAACCGTTTCACAACCGGCATGGTAATTTTCCGCTTAGGACACCTTCGGGCATCACATTGGATTTGGAGCCGCGTTTTTGTGTTGTTCAATGAAAATCCGCATCGCCGGATCACGCTTGACGATTCGCTCCCACGGGGCATTTTTTCATCGCTGCGGAATTTTGACAGAGTGGATCACAAGAAGTTCGTGATGGGGATGCCGGAAGTAAAGTAACTATTACGGGAACTAAAAGAATCGTCCTCGACAGCCGCAATCGGCTTGTGTCAACCGCCACTGTCGCTCCGTTAGCTGGGAACGTGATTGAGTTTGTAAAAGACCTTACAAAAACAGGTGGCAAGGGACGCCTTGGCGGAGGAATAGCAAAGATCGATCAGATAATAGATGATCGCCGCTTACTCTGTCGCTTGCCTTCTACGCCACCCGGAGTGATTGTGTTGGTGCATTGCGACACACGCGACATCGTGCAAGGGAGCGAACACATGTTTGGTGACCAATTATTTGAAGTCATGCCTCAAACGCGGCACCGCTCAACGAACGGAGCAATCCAGACAGTGCCAACACTTCGGGCGATAAAATGAGTTTCTCTGCCCCGAATCGTCCTCTAAATAGTACAGCCCCCCCGTCGCTCTGCCCCGAGCGGCGGGATTTTTGTTTATGCTTGTTACGTTGGTGCGATGGTTCAGTGGCGTTTAGTTGTCTGTTTGAGTGGGGGTAAGCGTGAATACTATCAACACGTCCTGTGTCTACATTGTTATTTGTGAGTTGTCTTTTGGTGGATGTTCTGACAAGTCTGACAAAACAGTCTCGACGCCAACGGCAGATGCACCGCCACCACCAACCAAAAATTCACCAACGGCAACCGCCCCTGTTTCACAACCACCGAAGACAGAGGCCGAGCGAACGCTTGACCGAGCGAATGCCGGGAATGCATCTTATCAACACAGTGCAGGTACGATGTTCAAATTTGGCATAGGCGTACCGAAGAACGATTCTGAAGCAGTGAAGTGGTTTCGCTTGGCAGCAGATCAGGGGTATCAGTCGGCCCAGTACGACCTAGGTAACATGTACGACCTGGGCCAAGGCGTGCCACGGGACTATGCCGAAGCGATGAAGTGGTACCGCTTGGCGGCTGATCAGGGATATGCGAGGGCCCAGTTCAACGTAGGTTTTATGTACAAGGCCGGCAGAGGCGTGCCACACGACGTTGCGGAAGCGATGAAGTGGTACCGCTTGGCGGCTGATCAGGGGTATGCGAGGGCCCAGTTCAACGTAGGTTTGGGGTACGAAAGCGGCCAAGGCGTGCCAATAAACAATGTGGAAGCGTATGCACGGTTTTCTGCTGCCGCTGCAGGCGGTTTCGAGAAAGCTGTTTCCGCTCGAGACAATGCTGCAAAGCAACTCACGCCCGACCAATTAGCGGAAGGGCAGAAAAGGGCGACAGAACTGTTTGAAAAGATAATCAGCAGAAACTAGCCATCTCACGGCGAAGCCACTGCCGACCCTGGCACCTCGTCGGGATCAACTTCGCTGATATCTTCAAGCTGAAACAGCCGGCCATCAGCGGTCAGTTCGTACCGCAAAACGGTCCCATCATCCAACGTTTCATAAAAAGCGTTTTTAGTGGAATGCAACCGAAAGGTTCCGCAAATGCTATCGAACGTCGGTAGCTGGTTGGCGTACATGAACACATGAGCCTGCAACTGGCTTGCCGTGTTCTGCCACTGCTTTTTTAACCCGCGTGCCTGCGGCCGCATTCAATCGAACACGTTGGCCGCCGTTTTAGTTCCGATGGCCGTTTGGTGAACGTACCGCCGCAGACTTTGCAGGTAGCGGTAACGCGGTTGGTTGGTCGGCCGATCTTTTTTGACATGACAAAAATCCCTTTCTTGTCGCTTGTTGTTTTTTTTGCGTGTTTTGTGACAGTTCCCATCGAACATCAGGTGCACCCGTACCCTCTGGGAGAACCTAGCCCGGGCTACCCATTGTAGCCCTGTGGCGTTTTTTTCTTTTTTCCGCGCCTGAATGTGTGATGACCGTCGCTTAGGCAGATGTAACACAAATCACGCCCCTCTTTCAAAAAAGAGAAAACAATGAAAACGCTCGTAAAACTTGCCGCAATCGCCGCCTGCTTCGTCGGTCTACACGCTTCCAAGGCTTCCGCTGAATTCCCAAGGGGTGACCGCAATGACATCTGGATCTTGGATACAGGTGGTGGCTATACCGAAGTGGAGTGGACTTACCTG
>JAPOKD010000399.1 GCA_029977825.1 Planctomycetota bacterium
GTCGGCCAGGCCATATTTTCAATCTTGGACATGGTGTTTTCAAGGAAACGCCCGTGGAACACGCGATCGCGTTGGTGGAAGCCGTCAAGGACTTGTCGCAGCGGCCAGCTCAAGATTAGCACGGAGCTACTAAGTCGCCCGCATCAAAGCAGGACCAGAACCGGATCCAACAGGGGAAGAGGAATGGGCCTCTAGATCCACTCCCATTCTGTGACTGTTGGGGGGGTGGATTTGTATGAGATGCGAGCTTTTGCGATCGCTATGGGCCAGCCTGAAAGTGACGGTAGTACCGCTTTTTGCGGTGTTGTGGTTTACCAGAAAGGGGGTCATGAGAGCAGAGTCGGGATGCCGAAACCTCCCAAAGGACCGTTTTCTCTACCTTCTGGCAGTTACCAATGTGGCGTTCTATTTTCATCGCAGTCGGGATCATGGCGATCATCATCGGCCTGGAGTGCCTGGTGATCGACAGTGCCGATTTCTATTCTGCCTCTGAAACCGAAGCCGGCGCGTTCGTGAATCCAGTCACGGTCCCCGCCTCAAATGTCAAGCAATGGCGTCCCAAGGAGTGGTTTCCTTGGGTCATTCTCAGCGCCGGGGGCATCACTGTGTTGTACGCGATTACGCTGCCAAAACGGTTTGGTGGCGCGAGCACTGCGTGAACAAACTGTCGCGGGTTGACGAAATCCTCTGCTGATCATACCTTGCATTAATCCCGCTGCGTGCTGATTGCCGCAGTATAAGTATTTCTAATGCACGGAAATGACCTTGCAGCTTCGTACTCTGGAACTCTTTTGCACTATTGCCGAACACCGCAGCTTCTCAAAAGCTGCGGTGCTTCACCAATTGACGCAGAGTGCTGTGAGTCAAGCGATGCAGCATTTAGAGGAATCCGTTGGGGCAGAGTTGATTGATCGCTCCAAGAGACCCTTGATTTTGACGCCTGCTGGCAAGACCTATCTGGGGGGGCTGCGAGGGATTTTGAGGAGCTACGAGCGTCTCGAGCAGGAAGTGCGCAGTACCAGTCGTCAATTGAGTGGCAAGGTCTCCATTGGAACCATTGTTTCGGTAGGTCTCAGTTACATGCCGGATGCGACCGAGGCGTTTGGTCGTTTGCATCGAGACGTAGACGTGAGGACCGAATTTGGGTCCAACGATCGGGTATTCGAAATGACTGCCGAGGGTGAAGTTGATTTTGGGTTGGTCAGCTTCCCTCACAGCAGCAAAGACATTCAGTTTGTACTTTGGCAGCAGGAGCCGATGAGGCTTGTTTGTTCGGCAGAGCACAGGTTTGCAACCCAGAACGAGGTTTCCCTTTCCCAGTTGTCCGGGGTCAAGATGATTTCCTTCGACCGCGGATTGCAATTACGTCAAGAGATTGATCGATGTCTGGCGAAAGCGGGAATCAGTGTCAACGCATGTATGGAGTTCGACAACGCGGACTCAATGATTCGGGCAATTCAGGCCAGTCGTGGCATTGGCATTGTTCCGGAGGCGGCGGTGCGCCGCGAAACAGCGAATGGCTCATTACGAGTCGTCGCATGTCGAGAGCTGCGCATGACGCGTCCTCTCGGCATTATCTTCCGCCGTTCTGGCCGACTCAGTCGGGCAGCGAGTGAGTTCGGTTCCCTGCTCTTGGGGCGACCGCTTGAGGCAGGAAAACGAGTGAAATCCGGCAGCGGGAAGCTGACCGTGGAAGCGGCCACGATTGAGCCAGAAACTGGTTCGTCAGTTGTTGCCTGACAGGCTTCAAGGCGATGTGGAATGGCGGACGCGTTCAATCGACGACGAACATGCCACCGCGCCGCAGTGAGTCAGGTGCCAAACGATGACGAATCCTATCAGGATATGAGAGTCACCCATGACAAACAGCATTATGAAAAAACAATTTCATTTACCACCCGCTCAGGGCCTTTACGATCCAGAATTGGAAAAGGATGCCTGTGGCGTCGGGTTCATTGCCCACATCAAAGGGGTACCGAGTCATCAGAACGTTCTCGATGCAGATCAGATTCTGCAGGCGATGGACCATCGTGGTGCTTGTGGTTGTGAGCCTAACACTGGCGATGGATCAGGCATCATGTGTGGTTTACCACACAAGTTCCTAGCCAAGGTTGCGCAGCAGGATCTGGGTGTTGAGTTACCCGGTCCTGGACGATTCGCGGCTGGATTGGTCTTTCTGCCCGAAGATGATGCGGAACGAGCTTTCTGCAAAGAGACCATCCAGAAGCTGGTAACGGATGCAGGTCAGCAACTCATCGGTTGGCGAGACGTGCCTCAGATGGCAGACCTTGCCGATATTGGTCCGACTGCCCGGGCAAGCGAGCCACGCATTGAGCAGCTATTTGTAGGAGCCGAGGACGGGCTTGAGGGTGAAGCGTTTGAACGCAAGCTCTACATGATCCACAAGCAGGCGAGCCACTTGCTGCGAGGAAGTGAGGACCTGAAGCAGGCTTTGATGTTCTACATTTGCTCACTCAGCACGAAAGTCATCATTTACAAGGGAATGCTAACACCGGCGCAGGTGCTTCCGTATTTCCCCGATCTGAGGGATCCGGACTTTGAGACCCATCTGGCAATGGTTCACAGTCGGTTTTCGACCAACACGTTTCCGAGCTGGGATCGCGCACAGCCACTCAGATTCATGAGTCACAATGGTGAGATCAATACTCTGCGCGGCAACAAGAACTGGATGAGAGCACGTGAAGGGTCGGCTGAAAGTGCATTGTTTGGTGATGACCTTGAGAAGCTGTTTCCTGTAGTCGAGCCACATTGCAGTGATTCCGGCACCTTCGACAATGTGTTGGAGTTTCTGTTGATGAATGGACGTACGCTGCAGGAAGCCATCATGATGATGGTTCCCGAAGCGTGGCAGAAGCATGAGACAATGCCAGAAGAAAAGCGTGCTTTCTACGAGTACTTTTCATGCATGATGGAACCGTGGGACGGGCCTGCATCGATCGCCTTCACTGATGGTCAGTACATCGGTGCGACCTTGGATCGCAATGGTTTGCGACCCAGTCGTTATTACATCACTCATGATGACCGTGTCATCATGGGAAGCGAAGTGGGTGTGCTGCCCGTGGATCCGGCCATTGTCAAAGAAAAGGGACGACTGCAACCTGGAAAGATGTTCCTTGTTGACTTCAAGGCCGGACGTTTGATTCCTGATGAAGAATTGAAGAGTGATTTTGCACGAGTTAAGCCTTATGGTGCATGGCTGAAAGACCAACGGATTCGTCTTGCTGACTTGCATCCTGAAACTGAGCCACATGGTTTTGACAGCGAGGCACTGCTGCCTCGCATGCAAGCGTTCGGATACACCGCGGAAACCATGAAGTTCATGTTGCGTCCGCTTGTCGAACAGTTGCGTGATCCTGTCGGATCCATGGGCAACGATAGCGCTATCGCATGCCTGAGCGATAAGCCGCGTATGATTTACGATTACTTCAAGCAGTTGTTCGCGCAGGTGACCAACCCTTCGATCGATTCCATTCGCGAAGAGGTCATCATGTCATTGGAGTGCTACATTGGGCCTGAGCAGAATCTGCTGGAGGTGAGTCCGGAGCATTGCCACCGGTTACTGGTTGACCACCCGATCTTGACGAATGAAGAGGTTGCCGCACTGAAACACCTGAACAGCAAGGGGTGGAAGAGTCGTGTGATCGATATCACGTTCGATCGCAGTGAGGGAAAATCAGGATTACAGAATACGCTGTCCCGAATCGCTACTGAGGCTGAAGTTGCGGCTGATGAAGGGATTGAAATGGTGGTATTGAGTGATCGCTCGATGGGACAGGATCGCGTTCCGGTCAGCGCATTGATGGCGGTTGGAGCTGTTCACCATCATCTGGTCAAGCAGGCCAAGCGAACCCGGATCGGTCTTGCGATCGAAACCGGTGAAGCACGAGAGGTGCATCACCACTGCTTGCTGATTGGTTATGGCGCCGATGCGATCAACCCCTATTTGGCGTTTGAAGCACTGTGGCAGGCCCGACGTGATGGGCTAATGGATCCCTCGCTCGATGATGACAAGGTTGTTGCTGCTTACCGAAAAGGGGTCGGTAAGGGGATGCTGAAAGTCATGGCAAAGATGGGGATCAGTACGCTGCAAAGCTACAAAGGAGCCCAGATATTTGAGGCTCTGGGCCTGAAGGATGAAGTGATTGATGTCTGCTTTGTCGGTACCGCGAGCCGTATTCAGGGTGTTTCATTTGATGTCATCGCTGAGGAAACTTTGCGAAGACACAACCTGGGTTTCCCGGAAAATGTTGATAGTCGATTGAAGCAACTTCCCAATCTGGGTGAGTATCACTGGCGAGCCGAGGGCGAGAAGCACGCCTGGTCGCCCACATCCATTTCCAGTCTGCAGATTGCCGCGCGAAAAAATGATGAAAGTGAATATTGGAAGTTTGCCAAGACCATCAACGAAGACAGTCGTTCACGCTGTACACTCCGTGGATTACTGGAATTCGATCACTCATCTGTCACGCCCGTCCCGATCGAGGAAGTTGAGCCAGCAAGTGAAATTGTAAAAAGATTCTGTACCGGGGCGATGAGCTTCGGAAGCATCAGTGCCGAGTCGCATGAAACGCTTGCCGTTGCCATGAATCGCTTGGGTGGAAAAAGCAATACCGGCGAAGGTGGAGAAGATCCGATCCGGTTTCAAACGCTTGATAACGGTGATTCGAAGCGTTCTGCCATCAAACAAGTGGCTTCAGGTCGGTTCGGGGTAACCATTGAGTATCTTACCAATGCAGATGAAATTCAGATCAAAATCTCGCAGGGAGCGAAGCCTGGTGAAGGTGGCGAATTACCTGGTCGGAAAGTGGATACCAACATTGCCCGGATTCGGTACAGCACGCCGGGCGTTGGGCTGATCAGTCCACCTCCGCATCACGATATCTACTCCATTGAAGATCTGGCACAACTGATTCATGATCTGAAAAACGCAAATCGTGCCGCCCGTATCAGCGTCAAACTTGTCAGTGAGGTTGGGGTGGGTGTGATCGCATCGGGTGTTGCCAAAGCACACGCAGATCACATCCTGATTTCGGGTGATACAGGTGGCACCGGTGCCTCACCACTGACGAGTATCAAACATGCCGGTCTGCCATGGGAATTGGGAATTGCTGAGACTCATCAAGTACTTGTTTTGAATGATCTTCGTAGTCGTGTCGTGCTGCAAACCGATGGCGGACTGAAAACCGGGCGTGACGTTGTGGTTGCCGCATTACTGGGCGCTGAGGAGTTTGGTTTCTCAACGGCACCACTTATCACGTTGGGGTGCATCATGATGCGGAAGTGTCATTTGAATACCTGCCCGGTTGGAATTGCAACGCAGGATCCTGACCTGCGGAAGAAGTTCAGTGGAAAGCCGGAGCACGTTGTCAATTACCTGTTCATGGTCGCGGAGGAAGCAAGACGCATCATGGCTGAACTTGGCTTCCGAACCATTGATGAAATGGTTGGTCGAAGTGAAGTATTGAAAACGGACAAGGCCATCAATCACTGGAAAGCTGATGGGCTGGATCTGACTTCTGTGCTGATGCCCGCCAGCAAACCACATGAGAACGTTGGTGTCATCTGTTCACAGTCTCAGGATCACGCTTTGGAAAAATCGCTGGATATGACCGTCTTGCTGGAACAGGCGAAACCTGCTCTCGAGTCCCGCGAGCCAGTCACAATCAAAACACCGATTGTGAACATCAATCGCAC
>JAPOKD010000373.1 GCA_029977825.1 Planctomycetota bacterium
CCCCCCAAGCCCTCCAACGGAGTATTTTCCAGCATGGGAACAGAACTGCCACTTTTGGAAAAGATCGTCGGCGTCTGGCCATTGATAACGTTCTGCTGTGATCCCGAATCCTGACCTATCGACACGCCTTGCGCAAGCGCGGACGTGCTGCCAGTCAGAAACAAGCAAAGAACTAATCGAATTAAAAACAGCCCGTTCAACCGCGTTCGCTCCATCGAGTCAGGTAGACGACTTGAATGGAGATTAGGAAATCACGAGAATGGGGCGGAAGGCGGATTTCGGCAATAAGTTGGAGAAACTTGAGCCGAAATCAGAAATCCGAGGCGATTCAGCCGTAAAACTGATACAGCATCAAATAAACAAGTACGCCCGTAACCGAAACATACATCCATGCGGGAAAGGCGAAACGCACCAATCGCTTGTGCTCAGCGATCCTTCCCTTCATTGCCAGGAAGATCGCTCGCAAGGCAAGAACAGGCACTATGATTGCTAGCATCAGGTGCGAGAAGAGAATCCCGTAGTACGTATAGCGTACAGGCCCCGGGACCCCCTCCGCCTCGGTCGGGAACGTGTTATTGAATACACCCAACGTCATATAGAGCGACAGTTTGTGCAACAAATACATCAGCAAGAAGACTGCGCTTACACCGAGGGCTGAGAGCATCATGGTCTTATGACGTCGTGCCTTACCCTGCCGGATACTGATCAATCCCAACAGCAAAAGAACTATGGCGGTCAAGTTCAGCGCCGCAGTCAGATGCGGTAAATTGCCAGCTAGAAATTCCCACATTACGACTTTTCTCCATTGATCATTTCGCTAATCTTCTCCTGAAGTTTTTTAAATTGTGGCTTGTCCGGCCAGTTGTAAAATCCTTCGATTTTTCCCTCCGGATCAACCAGAACAAAACGCTCCGTGTGAAACTGCTTGTTCACCGGTTGTCGGAAAATCTCTCCTCCTATCCGCCGGATGTAGGTTAGATCACCCGTCATGAACAACCATTGTTCCGCATCTGCACCGAACCTGGCAGCATACTCAGTGAGCACCTCTGGCGTATCCGTTTCTGGATCGACTGAGATGGCAACAAACCGAACCCCCTGCCCTTTGAATGTTTTCTGCAGTTCTTGCAACTTCTGATTCTGTTGAACACAAATACTTGGGCAGGTACTGAAGAAGAAACTGACCACATAAGGCTGGCCCAACAGTTGCTCGCTTTTGACGAGTTCTCCGTTTCGTTCAATTAATTCGAATCTACTGAGCCATTCTTCATCATCTGGCGGATGGCTGGGGTCAGGGTTCTCGATGCTGGAACTGGCATCAAGATCATCCTCAATATTGCTCCCGTCATTTGTGAATACGACATCCCCCGGTCCCGGTCTTTCTACCTCTGCTTCTTGCAGGTAGGAACGGATCAACAATCCCAGACCAACACCAGCCAGCAGAATCAAGGTAATGTTCCAAGTAGTCCGCATCACAAGCCCTTTAAACAATGACATCTACTTTGCGACTTCCCCTCATCAAATACCATGCGACAGCCAAAGTCATACATGCTGCCAAGACGGTAACAGTCCAACAGATGATCGAGGAAGGTGCGAAGCCCGCGGCTGAAAAATCAACTTCTGGAAACAGCAAACGTCGCATTTCGACCATCGAGTAACTCAGTGGATTGGCTCGCATGATAGCACCGAGGATCCATTGCCCCAGGCTTGCTTCGACTCCCAATGCAGGGATTGGAAAGAAGGTACCACTAAGAAGCCACATGGGCATCAAACCGAGCATCATGATGGCATGAAATCCCTGTGTACTTTCCATTGGCCAAGCGACAATCATGCCCAGTCCGCACATCGCCACCGCCACCAAAGCCAACAGCCCCAGCAGTGGCAGCACTGCTCCGCCAGGGTTGGCAGTGCCGACCACCCAGACGAGCATCAGGAAAAATAGAGCCTGAACCCAGGCGATAGCCGAACCACCCAGAACTTTACCAACCAACACCGGCCAACGCCCTACCGGCGCGACCAGAACCGCCTGCATGAAACCTTCCCGGCGATCTTCGATCACGGAGATTGTCGAAAAAATAGCAGTAAAAAGCACAATCAATGCCAAGGTACCTGGCAGGAAAAACTGCAGGAAATTCAATTCACCTGCACTCTCAAAAGCTCCACTTAGGCCTGTCCCAAACAACAACCAGAATAACAGCGGCTGTACGATGGCTGCGGTGACCCGGTTCCGTTGACGGAAAAAACGTATCCACTCACGTTTTGCCAACATCCAAGCAGCTGCCATTCCCGCACCAAATTGAGGTGCAGGTGCCTCGTCTGTAATGTCTCTGGCAGACGATTCCGAGATGGGTTTGGGCACAGTGCTCATTCTCTCAACGCTCCACGGCTCAGCTGCCTGGCACGATTGCATATTCTAAACCGGCACGTCCTGATGCTGTCGCCATGCCTGCAATTGGTAATTCTCATGTGTTGAAGGCCTCCCCAGTCCTGGTAATGAAAACATCTTCCAAACTCGGTCGACCGAGATTGATCGACTGCACTTCATCACCAAGCGTTTCAACCAGAACAGGCACCATTTTTTCGGGCGACTCAACCTTTAACCGGATTTGATGATGCAATCTTTGAGGTGTCAGTCCAAGAGCCTTCTGAAGAATACTCTCGGCACGGGCTGGATCATTGGCAACGATGGTGATAACTCCCTCGCCCATCTCCGCCCGCAGATCACTCGGGGCGCCTTCTGCGATCAATTTCCCCTGTGACATGATTGCGATTTCATCTGCCTTATCAGCTTCTTCCAACAAATGCGTCGTCAGTAGAACAGCGATACCCTGACCAGCCATTTCCTGAATGGCGTCCCAAAGTTTCAGACGTGCTGAGGGGTCCAGTCCAGTGCTCGGTTCATCAAGCAGCAGTAATCGTGGGTGATGCAACATGCCTTTTGCCAACTCTACTCGCCGCTTCAATCCCCCGGAGAGAACCTGACATCGATCACCACGCCGGTCCAGCAGGTCCAACTGTTCCAATAAAGCGTCCCGCCTCTGTCGTAATTCGGTACCGTGAATTCCATAAAGTGCGCCTTGGCAGGCGATATTTTCATCTACCGTCAACTTCATATCGAGGCTTGGAGCTTGAAACACAATTCCAATTTGCTCGCGTACGCTAAGCGGTTGCCGGGCACTATCGAAACCACCGATCAGGATCTGACCTTGCTGAATAGGCAAGAGCGTTGAAAGAAGGCGAAAGAGGGTTGTCTTGCCGCTTCCGTTGGGGCCCAGCAACGCAAATACTCGCCCAGGGCGGATATCAAGATCCACACCACGAAGTGCCTGATGTTCTCCGTAGTGATGGTGCACATTCCGCACACTGCACACAGCTTGCTGCTCATGCAATCCGCTGTTGATCACCTGATGACTCACCAAAAAAGCAATGTGACAACAGCCAGCACTGCGGGAAGGACGAGCAATGATGATCGCAGCAATTTGCGTGCGGTCTGATCGTCAGGGCAACTTGAAAAATTCACGGAAGCCAGCAGCATCGGCCAAGCGGCCGCAATCACAGCGATTGATCCCACAACTGCTCCACCAAGGCCTGCTGGCAACCAGCATAGGGTGACTCCCATCCCGATCAATACTGCGGACCCGACGATACTTTGCCAGCCCGCACTACGACCCGTCGGCTCCTCTGTGGTGGTCATTTTGAAGCCAGCTTCCTCGTACTGTCGCCGGTACATCCATGCAATTGCCATGAAATGTGGATACTGCCACGCGACCAGAACACCCACCAACAACCACCCAGTCCAATCCGTCAGTTGCCCGCCGGTCGCGGTATAACCAATCAACACTGGAACAGCACCTGCAATCGCGCCTACGGTCGTGTTCCAAGCTGTACGAATCTTCATGGGCGTGTAGACCAGAACGTACAACAGCCAAGTCGCCACGCCGACAAAAGCTGGCGTTAGCCCGAAGCGGGCGGCAAGGATCGCAGTACCCGTGAACCCGAGAACCACGGCGAAAACTGCAGCAGGCAAAGGTGACATTCGACCTGAGGAAAGTGGACGATTTGCGGTTCGGGTCATGCGCGAGTCAATCACACGTTCCCAGATTTGGTTGCCCGCGCCGGCGCTGCCCGCGATCGCAGCGGTACCTACCAACAACCAGAACAGAGAACCGAGGGCAACGGGTCCGGAAGCTCCGATCATTGCCGTGGCATAAGTCGTCACGAGAATCATGACGACGATACGAGGCTTCGTCAGTTGAAGAAAATCTGACACCAAACTCGACACAGCTGATCGACCCACAACGGAAGCACTTTCTGCGGCAGTGGCACTTGAACCGCCCTGCCCTTCCCCGTTGTCTGACACGGTCTCAGGGTTTACTCCGGCATCAGCTGGCAACCGGTCAACCGAACCACTGCCCTGCCGCGACAGGCTTTCTCCAGACCGCACTGCGGTGCGCCCCGTTGTCGCCGTATCAGCTGATAGTAGGTCCGTTGCCATAATTGTTTTTCGCAAGTCACTTACGCGGTGACTGGTTCAAGTAGTGATTCGTTTGTCTTGTCTTCGTTGTCCCGCGACAGGGGTTCGGCCTGCTGCTTAGAAGCCGGTCGCCCGATCATCCTGTCACGACAATATCTCACTCTCAACAACCGGACCCAAAGCATGACTGAAACTGCCAAAATCAATGATCCAGTGGCCACATGCGAGGTCACAATGATCGAATCGGAAAAGCCTTTCGCACGAACCAGAAATCCGGCCGAACCCGGAACCCATGCCAAAATGGACGGCCACCCGTAGTTCACGACCCATGTTCCCACGCCCAAAGCGATCTGAACAGCCACCAATCCTATCAGCAATCCTGCCGGCCGCGAGAGCGTCAAATCGCCGCAGCAGCGGATCTTGAACCATGCCGCGAATGTGAAAAACCACAGCAGAAACGCCACGATGACATGCGTGGCAACAATCATTGCAAACCCCCCGGGTGCGGCATTTGGCTGCACATGCCGAAGCTGTGCACCCAAAACCAACTGGGAATAGCTCAATGTCGGGATCGTTGCCGCCAAGAATACGAGGCCCAAACCGATCCGAGACACCCCGTCGCGGGCCAAATACTCACCCCAACGGCGGTTGGTGATCACTGCTGTGGCGGCACACAGGGCGAAAAAAGCGGGGCCAAAGCATCCGTGCACCATCGCCAAAGTGCGATCACCCAGAACAACCCGCATACCACCGAGAAGCCCCTGGGTGATGACAGCGACGAGCAGACCAATCGTGAGGACAAATACCCAACGCCGCGACTCTTTGAAATACGCAGAAATGACGATCGAGATGGCAACCAAACCGACAACGGCGCCCAGTAAGCGATGACCGTGCTCGATGAACAAGTCAAACGGTCCCAACAGCCAAGTTTTGTAGGGATACAAAAACAGGTTGTATCCGTAGGTTCCTGGCCAGTCGGGAACGGCCATCCCGGCATCATAGGTGGTAACCAGCCCACCAACCCAGATGAGCGGCCAGACCAGACACACCAATAAGACACAAAGTCTGTGCACGATTTGAGGCGAGGTTGTCTGTTCGGCGAGAGTCGCTTCGGCTTTCATGTTTCACTCAACGACCTTGCTTGCTATTCCAACGAAATACCTGCTCGGCTGCCATTCCGCCCATAACGCAACCAGTTCCCCAAAATAAGGCGGAAGCCACCATTCCGGTAAATCCGGTGAGCGACATCACTCCATAGCCCGACGCCAACCCGACGATTGCGCCGCACGAGCGATAAAACTGCTTTGTCCGTTGTGGCCGATCTGTCATCGATTTTCCGTTTTCGGCACCATCGCGGTCCCGCTTGTGTCACTTTACCGGGAAGGCGAGAGTTGCTGTACGTA
>JAPOKD010000743.1 GCA_029977825.1 Planctomycetota bacterium
GCCACTCACCTGCCAGTAGGCCGCTTGGGCGTTTGCTTGTTTCGAGAGCAACGTTGAGAGCGTGAGGCAGGGAATCAGGTAGGCAGCAAGTGTCAGGCATGCCTTGCGATAATGTTTCGAGTTGGATTGATCGCTGAAAGTTTGGGATTTGAACATGATGAGTTTCCTGATCGAGGGAGAAGCGACGTGGTACATCTCATACAACGAGAGTCAGCCTGGCTCCCTCACAAAAAAGATTGGAATTTTTCATTGGGAGCGATTCAGTCGATTTTTGCCGCAATTTTCTCGGTTTTGAGCCAAGCTTGACGCATCACGGGCTGTGGCAACAGGCTAAGTTTTCGTATTGGTTTGCCCGAGTGAGAGTCGCTGAGAGGGTCCCGCGTCAGAATGTGGTCTGATCCGCTAAACTTCTACAGTCTTGTGATCCAAGTCCCTTTAACGAGCCTCGTTGCGAAGTACAAAACCCATGCCTGACGACCAATCACTGCAATCGCTTCTAGAGCAAGCGGTTGCTGGTGACAGTGATGCACTCACGGCTGTCCTGTTCATGAACCGCGATCGCCTGGAGCGTCTGATGTCCTTTCAGATACCAGTATCGCTGCGACGTCGATTGGATTCCGAAGACCTTGTGCAGGAAGCATGTTGTCGCGTAACGAGGCACATTGGGGGATTCAATCCAGAGGATCATCAATACTTCTTTGCCTGGCTCGCCACCATCGCGCAGAACGTGCTGAAAGATGCGATGCGGCGTCATCTGGGGCCAGCCGGAAGTGGAGGCAAGATTGCATTCGCCAATGGGGGCGATTCTTCAGCGATGTTGCTTTCTGAGATGGTGGGTGATGAGCAAGGCAGTCCAAGTTCCCAGGTAGCAGCAGGAGAGAGGATTGACCATGTCCGGGCCGCCATCGAGACGTTGCCCGAAAAATATCGTGAGGTTCTGTCACTGATCTATGTTAAGAACATGAGCGCGGTTGCTGTGTCCGAGCAATTGAACCTGACTGAGAGTGCCGTGTACATGCGAGTGGCTCGTGGAAAGGAAATGCTGCGGTCAATGCTTGGCTCTCAATCAAACTTCTTCTCATGAACTGAAGTTGCTATCACTGGATAGACTATCGAGGGAAACAGACGATGGAAAATGATGGTGCAACCAAACGCGAGAAAGCAAGAAAGATTCTTCTTGAGCAATTCCTGGCAGGCAAGCACAAAGAATCTGGTTTTCGCGATGTTGTGATAGCAGAAAACCGCGAATTGATGCCTGAGCTCGAAGAAGAGTTTCTGAAGCTGGAGAAAATCAATGCAGCAGTCCAGGGTGCGGATCGCAGTGGCGTAGCAACCGATGCTCGGCAAAACAGCACGTTGCCCAAGCGTGGTGAAGTCGAAGTGACCGATGCGAGTCAGCCTGGTTTTTCTTCAGTGAAGCCTCAGGTGGTTGTTCCAAATTACCAACTGCTGCGGTGTGTGGGACGAGGGGGGTTTGGTGAAGTCTGGTTGGCAAGGAACGTTGTCACTGAGGACTATCATGCAGTGAAAATTCTTGCCGAGCAATGCTCGCTTGAGGTTGAAGGTGTGCGACGTTACACCGAGCAGGTGAAGTCATTGGCCGGTCTGGTACCGATCAAGGAAGTTGGTAAAACCGACATCGGTTTCTATTACGTCATGCCGTTAGCGGATGATGTCAAAGGCGGCGCGGCAATCCGTACTCTCGATCGGTATGAGCCCAGGACCTTGGCATGGTGCTGTAAAAATAAGCCACCGCTGATGACCGAAGAAATTGCGCATCTGGGGATACATCTGCTTGGTATCCTTGAGGATTTACATGAGACGGGACTTACTCATTGTGATGTAAAACCTGCAAATATCATCTCAGTGGATGGTGAATGGATGCTGAGTGATATCGGGTTGATGACCCGTACCGACTACTTTCCTACCGGAAGAGGAACGCTCGAGTTTCTTCCGCCGGAGCGTCGATGCGATCACTCCGCAGATCTTTACGCGCTCGCAAAGACGCTGTTTCTGCTCGCAACTGGCGCAAGTGTTTACCGGTTTGATGAATTCATTGATGGTTCCTTGAAGCTGCAGATTGAGTCGCCAGAGTCCAACCAGCTAAGGCAGGTTCTTGGCAAGGCGTGTCATCAGGATGCTGATGCGAGATACATCGCAGCGCGGGACATGTGTAATGATCTCAAAGCCGTTTTGGATGCTTGCGCACAAAGACGAACAAGTCAAACTCCCGAACTGCAGTCGGCTCCGCAGCATCAGGTGGGCTTGAAGCGGGAGCCTTTGTGGCTTGCTGCGGTTGCGGTTCTGTTACTTGTCGTGGTGGGGTTGTCGTACAAAAGTTTTTATGGACCAAAGCGTATTGCAGCGGATGCAGATGTGCCCATTTGTCTAGCTGCGAACCACGACCCACCGCTGATTCTGCGTGCCTGGCAAGATATTGTTACTGCGCAGGATATGGATGGAGAGATGGTATTTTCTGTATCTGTCCAGCCGGAGGGAATCAGCGAGGTGATGTGCATGGATCGTGCAAAAGATGGTCCCGAATTGGCTGTGGGCGGCAACAAGGGAGTCGCTATTTTGGATGCGCACAGCGCTGAGAAGATTGGGCAAATCCAGACGGAGTCCTCAGTCACGGCTGTCTGTTGGATGCCTGCAGCCAAGCAGCTTTTTCTCGCCCAAAATTCAGGAATCGAGCTCTGGGAAAATGATTCTGATTTCCAATCACAGGAAAGGCAACGAATCGCACGTACCAGCTTGTCTGCGACAGCGACGTGCCTGGCGTGGTCAAGTGATGTTGAACTGTTGGCGGTGGGTACGAAGCAAGGGCGCGTTTTGCTGATGCGAAAGAGCGAAGATGACAGTTCGGTATTCGAGTCGTTTGAAATGGGAGCAGATTTGGGTGAGGTGAAGGCGGTTTCCTGGTTTCCAGGAAGTCCTTTGGTTGCCATCGGTCTGGAAAAGGAGATTCGCTTGTGGTGGATCAATACTACCAGGGACGAGGGGGCAACCATCGAGCATGAGTTGGTCGTTAATACTGCCTCAGGCAGGAATTTGGTTTGGGTGCGAAAAGATCTGCTTAATGTGAGCGGTGATGCGGTCGAAAAGTGGCAGTTTACCACCGCAGGTAATTGGTTGGACTCGCCAGACATGAGCAGTAAAAAACGCTTGCAATTTGATCCTCTAGACCACAACAAAGATAAAGTTGGAAACGAGGAACAGGTAAAGATCGAGGAAGTTCCCGAAGACGTTATTGGAAATATTGATCTCGAAATCGTTGGGACTCGTGTGGTGAATCGCGATAACCAGGACCCAACAGATGGAATCACAACGTCGTACGTTACGGTCCGCAATCAGGGAACCACTCGTTACGATAAGAGCATCAGCGAAGCCATGCTGACTCTGACGCTACCTCACTTGCCCGAGGACACAATCAACTCCTGGCACAAAGTGATTCCTTCTCTTGATCCAGGCGAAGAAAAAGAAGTTGTGATGTACAACGGCAATTTCCAGACGGA
>JAPOKD010000130.1 GCA_029977825.1 Planctomycetota bacterium
GCAAGATTCACACGAAGTTGGACAGGGATCCATCGTGCGGGCATGGCACTTGGTCCGTCAAAAACAGTTGTGGCGTTACAGGTGTTTTTGTTGCGTGATAGCGATGACGTTAGGTCACTTGGGTTGCTCTGTTGCCGAGGTGCCAACTCAGGACAAACAGCAAAAAATCAACGACGACGAGGTCGGTGGAGAGCAGAGTCGTGATAAGAGAATCCGTGACCAGGTGTATCTCGCAGATCGAAGTGTACCTGAGAGTAGCGGATTGGCGAGTTCTTTGCGCTGCGAAGGGTATTTTTGGACTCACAACGATTCAGGGGATCGGGCAGCGTTGTACGCCTATGACAAGGATGGTCGCCGTACTGCGAAGGTAAAGCTCAAGGATGTGAAAGCAAATGACTGGGAGGATTGTTGCACGTTTTCAAGTGGCGGCATCGCGAGATTGCTGATCGCAGATTGTGGGGACAATGACCGGCAGCGATCCAAGATTCATTTGTTCCTAATCGATGAACCTGATCCCCTGGAGTCGGATACCGTGAAGAAGTTCAGTCGCATTACGGTGCGGTATCCCGACGGTGCTCACGATTGTGAGGCAGTCGCTGTTGATAGTGTGAGAAAGCAGATTGTGCTGCTGACCAAGAGTTTTCTTCCGCAGGCAGGTGTTTATGTCATTCCGTTGCCTGAGCAAACAAACAAGACACAGGACGTTACCGTGACAGCGACCAAAGTTGCCACACTTGTCTTGCCAATGGTGACAGCGGCAGATTTTGATGCGTCCACCGGAGATCTTTGGGTGGCCAATTACCTTCAGGCCTTTCGATTTCGTGCTTCACAGCGAACGGAACCACTTGCACGACAAATCAGACAACTTCCGGATGCATTCGATTTACCCAAGTGGCGTCAGGTCGAAGCCCTGACAGTGGATGAAGATCAGAAGGTGTGGATCACAAGCGAGGGATTACCCACACCTCTGGGGCGATTGATGTACGAACAGTCCGAGGGTAGTAGCAGAATTCGGGGCAATGAAGAGAACGGCAAAACGGAGGATTGAATCATGACTTTCGAAGTTGAACAAAAATATCATCTGCAGGATCTGGAGCCGTTTGAATTCGCCCTGCAAGGATACGCGGCCGTTGAAAAACCGATCCAGCATCATGCTGACACATATTACAATCATCCATGCCGTGACTTTGCTGCAACGCAAGAAGCGTTTCGCATACGTCGCATTGGTGATGTTCCCATGATCACCTACAAAGGGCCAAAACTGCCTGGGAAAGTTAAAGCAAGGCGTGAAATGGAGTGGCGTTTGGATCCGGGAGACCAGGACGGATCCAAGACAGCCGAATTGCTGGAGCATCTGGGTTTCAAAGAAGTAGCGACAGTAAGGAAGACGCGACGTCCATTTTCTGTCAGGAAAACCACGAGGCAATTTGGAGTTGTGATTGACGAGGTCGACGGATTGGGACTCTTTGTCGAGGTGGAGGTTCTGGTTGAGAAGCAGGAAGATGTTGAAAAAGCTCGTACTGAAATTGAGATGATTGCTGGCGAGTTGGGATTGCAACGACCAGAGTCCCGCAGTTATTTACGCATGGTTTTGGAAGAAAAATCGCCGAAATGATTGATTTCGGTATGCGGCTGTGTTTATGCTCGTGCAAAACTTACGGCAGCCATTTTTATCCCCTCCCCTTGGAGAATCAAACAATGAAAACCTTCACGATGTTTCTGGCTATTTGTATCGTCGCAGGGGCGACGGTTATTGCTGGCGATGTAGATCTGAAAAACGTGCAGTGTGTAGTCGCCAATAAGGCAGCAAACCTTGGTAAATCAGCCGATTACAAAGGCGGCAAGGTTTACTTCTGCTGTGGTGGTTGTGCTGGCAAGTTCGCATCCAATACCAAGGAATTTGCGGAGCGCGCAAACCATCAATTGGTCGCGACGAAGCAGTACAGGCAAAAAGGCTGCCCCTTCAGTGGTGGTGCCGTCAAGGCCGACAAAATGATCAAAATTGCAGGCACCGAAGTTGGCTTTTGCTGTTACGGTTGCAAGAGCAAAGTGGCCTCGGCAAAGGACGACGCAGCCCGCTTGAAGCTCGTTTTTTCCGACAAAGCATTTGGAAAAGGCTTCGAGAAAAAAGCCGAGAAATAAGTTGCACAACAACTTTGTTGAGATTCGAAAAGCCGGCAGATCCAGTAGGTCTGACGGCTTTTTTTATTTGAGAGATGCACTGGTTTTCTGGTTGAAGCGTCTGCGGTAGGGCTAATAGGGCGCAACTTGGGGCAGGCCGTTCGAAGGCTGGCGCGCTGAGTCAGCATTTCTGGGCCATCCGGTGGCCTACTCGGGCACTGTCGAATTCGTGGTCTTTTAGGAGATAATTCGGTCTTCCGGTGCAGGCTAGGACTTCCTTCAACCTGATACTGACGTGACAATGAACTTATAGCCAATCTAGTGACATCCTGCCAATTCCCGTGACACGGCTGTCTTCTGCTTCTGCAATTCACGTAACTCGGTAAATCGCTAAACCATGTATCTGAGACTAGCTCAAAGATTTCTGAAAGAAACTGACAAGCGCTTACTTTGGAAAGCAGCATGGACTCTGGGCGCACGAGGTCTGTGGAGTGTTCACCGACACAAGCGGCGTTTGAAAAAAGGTGAATTCTTCCCGCCGTTTCTCTACATGTCGGTGATCAATAGTTGTAATCTGCGTTGCCAAGGCTGTTGGGTTGATGTGGGAGCAAAGCAAAATCGTATCGAAGTTGATGCTGCCAATAAAACGATTGCTGAAGCAAAAGCGATGGGGAACAGCTTTTTCGGGATCCTTGGCGGCGAGCCATTCATGCACAAGGATCTTATGAAGATTTTTGAAGCCAATCGTGATGTTTATTTTCAGGTATTCACGAATGGTCATTTCATTACCGATGAGGTTGCTGCTGAACTGCGACGCCTCGGCAATGTTACGCCGCTCATCAGCGTGGAAGGTACTGAGATTATCAGTGATTCTCGGCGTGGTCGTGCAGAGGTTTTGAATCATACGATGCAGGGTCTGGAGGCCGCTCTGCGCAATAAACTCCTGGTTGGTGTGTGTACCAGTGTTTGCAAGAGTAACATTGACGACCTTGTTAATAACGCTTGGGTTGACCGTCTGATTGAAATGGGCGTGATGTATTGCTGGTATCACATCTATCGTCCTGTCGGTCCTGAACCCAATCCACAGTTGGCATTGTCGAGCGAGGAGCAGCGGCGTGTCAGACAGTTTGTGGTCGATACACGGGCCACGAAGCCAATCATTGTGATTGACGCCTATCACGATGACGCAGGGAATGCACTTTGCCCTGCAGCCACAGGATTCACTCATCACGTTGGACCTTGGGGTGACATTGAACCCTGTCCCGTTATCCAGCTTGCGACAGATTCCATTCACGATGAAAAGCCATTGGCGCAGACGATGAATGAGTCGTCTTTTCTTCGCGATTTTCGCGAGCTGACAGCACAGCACACGCGAGGATGCGTGATCATGGAGCGTCCAGATCTTTTGGTTGAGTTGGCCGAGAAGCATAACGCTCGTGATACCACGGTCCGCACGGAGGTGATCGACGAATTGAAAAAAGTGACCCCAAGGAGAAGTCAGTTTCAGCCGGGTGACGAAATCCCGGAAAGAAGTTTTGTCTATCGTTGGGCGAAGAAATACGCGTTCAATGATTTTGGAACCTACTCAAAACACTTTGATGTTTCACGGTACGAGGATCCAGATGCGGCCGTAGCAGGTGGTGCGGTGGATGCCGGAAATAATCATAGTGATTTGCCGATCATCTCAAATTAGTTTCACGGAAACCTGATTTCTCAGTAAGTCACGAATTGTTCGTGTCTACTCTTTACTGTGACCATCTCACTGCTTTATAGGTGAGTTGAGTTGATGGCACGGGACTGCGGTGCACCATTCGGTGGCGCGCGTGCCTCATTTGAGACACAGGAAGGAACCTCGGCGTGACTCAGCAGGCTGAAGAGATCGATGGTGGAATTGCGATGGCAACGGAAGTAGCCATTTTGCAACTCGGTGAAGGTGATTTCTCGGGTTTGAAAGATTATGCCACCCAACACCTCGGGCCTGCAGTCATGTATGCAGCCTTGGGATTGGCCACTGTCTTTTTTGGGTATCTAGTCGCTCAATATCTGTCCAAGTTGATTAGCAGGCCGATATGTCGCCGTATTGATGAGACTCTAGGTAAGTTTGTCGGAAAGCTTATTTTTTATTGTGTGCTGGGTAGTATCACTGCAGCGGTGCTTTCCAAATTGGGTGCGCCTCTTGGGGGGTTGGCGGCGATGCTCGCTGCCACTGGCTTTGCGGTGGGTTTGGCATTTCAGGGAACACTCAGCAATTTTGCTGCGGGCGTGTTGATGTTGGTTTTTCGTCCGTTCAAAGTGGGTGATGTAATTACTGCTGGTGGAGTCACCGGGAAGGTAAATGAAATTGATCTGTTCAACACGACCATTGATACGGCTGACAATCGACGGATCATTGTGCCAAACGGAGCAATTTCTGCAGGTACGATCGAAAACGTATCCTTTCATCCCCATCGGCGAATCGAAGTTGTGGTGGGTGTGGACTATAACGCAGATTTAGCGGAAACACGGTCAGCACTCCAGAGAGCCGCTGATGCGTTGAAGTCCCAGACCATCCTTGGGGAAGGACGCGGCACTGCGGTCATCCTGGCTGGACTTGGAGACAGCGCTGTGGAGTGGAAAGTTCGTGTCTGGGTCGCAGTCTCTGATTACTGGCCAGTTCAGGAACGGCTGCTTGGTGAGGTCAAACAGAATCTGGATGCTGCGGGGATCGCGATTCCCTTTCCGCAGATGGATGTTCATTTTGACCAGGTCGATTCGGCGGACTTGACGCGGCGACGCCCGCGTACGCGGCCATTGCGGCGTGAAAATGTCAACGCATTTACAGCCTCGGATACTGCTGTACGTCCTTAGTCGTTGCTGCACAAGCAGTTAACGAGATTTTGGGAAACTCTTCAAAAAAGGGTTTCAATCATCAACTTTCGGACATGTCTTGGTTATTATGGCCCGCACACAAGGCGTATTTGATTCTTGCTTCCGCAGAGCAACACTGCTGTAGCAATAGTGAACTTGCAGATGAGGCATGGACGACTGGGGGACACGTTGCGATGTGGCACACGAGTCGTGGAGATCGAACATTACAAGGTGATGAAGCAACCCTGGTACGTGAAGCCATTGATACGATGGTAGACGTGCTCTTTTTGCACGTTGATGATGATCCCGCTGGCGGCATCATTTGTGAGTCAGGGGTCGCAGTGTTTGATCAGCTGAACCCGTCTCAGCGAATCGCCTTACTGCATGATGTGGCTACCCATTTGCTCACGGATATGGGTGATGCCCCACGGCTTTCGGCTCCGCTTGAAGCAACGATTGCCGCCATCTTCAATGATGTACGCGATCATGTGGCTATCGAGGTTGATTTTCCACAGTCGACGGAACATGCAAGATGGGTTGAGCGACCCGGGTGGCGGCATCTCGTAGCCTCTTCATTTCATTCGGTCACCATTTCCGCGGGTGACTTTGAGTACTTGGAGGAGTTACCACTGGAAGCTTCCAGCGATATGCAGCAGTGGGAGCGTGTGATCGATTATCTGGCTGACGCGATCCTCTGGGATCGTGACTTCGAGTTTGCTGAGAACTTCCTCGACATGGATCCAGACCTTCTGCGGAGACGCAGGCAGATCCTTGGGATTGAGGATGACTACTTCACGCAGATCGCACCTGATCCCAGTCCTTCCGAGGTTGCCGGCCTTGTTTCTGCGACTCGTAGGATTGTTCGTCAAAAGCCAAGGTGAATCCCGGGTGATTCGCATGTGGTACGCAGGTCAGATTCTGCGTTGTCCGTTTTTTTTGGTGACAAATCCATCTTGCTTTAGATCTGCTTTGGTAGGCACACTAACGTGGCGTTGCGCAACTTTCACAATCCGCCGATCGTTTGGATCGTATCCGTGGGGAAGCACTAGCCGCCAATCATGTTGTTGCAAAAATCACTGCTGTCGATTTTAAAGCATGTGCACTGCAGTAGCACGCACCATCTTTTTGCGCTGGATGCCTTACCGTTCGTCGCGAATCCGGCTGGTAATCGTTTGGTGAGCGTCTTGTTGCGTCATCATAAACGCTATCTGCTCGGAGCTACGGATCCTGATATCCGATTTCGTGATTATCAAAATCATGTGATTCACGTCAAAGATGGTTTTTGGGGTGGTGCACCACGCATGGCTCACAAGTGGTACGAACGAATGCAGCGTTACTTGAGGACTAACCGTTTCTCGGATGCTGCTCACGCTGCGGGTGTACTGAGCCACTATTTCACGGATCCCTTCCAGCCTCTCCACACTGAACATTCTGAATTGGAAAAAGTCCTGCACCGCCCCATTGAATACAGCATTTACCGCGCCTACGCCGAGATCTACAAGCTGTGGCGTAGCAGTTCGATGGAAGTGATTTTCCAGCTATCCAGTCAAGTCAGCTGGCTGGGTGAATCCATGTTGCATGGATCCAGGTACGCTAATCGGAAAAATGGCGTTCTTCTTGATCAATACGACCTGATGAGTGCGGTTGATGATCCGCGAACAGGTTTAAGCTTGGACGCAAAAAACGCACTTGCAGAGATATTCGGGCTGGCAATCACTGGTTGGGCGCGGGTGTTGGAGCGGGCCGCTGAGGAGGCTGAGCATGATCGGGGAAAAAAGATTCCGTATCACCTGGTTTCGCCTTCGATACTCACATCAAGCTGTCGAGCACCGTTCGGATTACTGCAAAAACATCTGGTTTGCCGAAGGGAGCAAACAGAGATCATGTCCATGATTCAGGAGTATGCAAAGGAGGGGAAACTGGTTCGTCAGATTCCAGCAGAGATTGACATTGTTCACCGCGTCGCTGACATCTACCAGACTGAAAAAGAATGGCTGCCTCCACAGTTGAGCAGCGGTACGAAGCTTGCGGTTCATGGGCTTGCTGTTCATGGTGCGAATGTGTCAGGCCAGGCCCAACGGCAGGTGCCCGGGGAATCTGTGAATTCGCGAACTGGGGTCGAGCAGCTATTGGAGAATGATTCGGTTTTCCGGGCTACTTTTATCTTCCCTGATGCTGCGCAACGCATGGTTGAGGTAGGTATTGAGCGACTGGATGATTTTCTTGCCGTTTCAGCCGTGGAGCTCGCAGAACGGATGGGCATTCACGGGGTGACTGCTCAAATCCTCACTCGTTGGCAAAGTCAGGTTTCCTTGATGCTGAATATCAAGGGTTTGGGGCAGCAGCCTGCGATGTTGCTGGTCGCCGCTGGCTTTCCAACGGCTGAGTCCATCGCACATTCTCAACGCAGTGCGGTTCATCGGGCGGTTAGGGAAGTCGTAGTGGATCAGGCGAGCCAGGAACGCCAGAACAGCGAGTTGGACGCCGGTGTGTATCCTCAGGGTTCAGAGATCAATACGTGGATTGCTTTGGCATCCGCCCATGTTGAGTGCTCACAACGCAGATGTGCCTGATTTCTTGCTGGCTGGTTTTAGAAATCATGCCTGAGGTCCGGCGATCTTGCTAATTCCTGAGGTGTGGCCTGAACCAATTCATGGGTACAGGTGATACTAAAATGCAGCGTCACCGGTGCGTGATGGAGCATCTGCGTGTTATCCTCTTGTTTTCGACTCCTGCGGTTTTTGGAAGTACCCATGCGAGCCTTTGAAGCAATTCAGCAATTCTTCGACATTGCTGCCGAGCATTTGGAAATCGACGAACGACTGCGTGAAGCGCTTTTGATGCCGCATCGAGAGGTGCAAGTTCAGGTGACGATTGAACGCGACGATGGGCAGTTGGCAAATTACGTCGGATTTCGGGTTCAACACGATCATTACCGTGGTCCGATGAAGGGCGGTTTACGTTATCACCCTGAGGTCGATCTTGATGAGGTTCGCGCGCTTGCCAGTTTGATGACGTGGAAGACGGCAGTTGTTAATTTGCCCTATGGTGGGGCCAAGGGCGGCATCGGTGTTGATCCTTCTGAACTCAGTCAGCGCGAGGTGGAACGTTTGACTCGTGCGTTTGTCGATCAAATCCACGATATCGTTGGGCCTGATACTGATATACCTGCCCCGGACATGGGCACTGATCATCGGGTCATGGCCTGGTTTCGTAATCAATGGGAAAAGTACCATGGTTTCAATCCATCGGTGATCACAGGAAAACCGGTTGAGGAGTATGGAGCCAAAGGTCGCGAGGAGGCGACCGGTCGTGGTGTGGGATCGCTGACGTTCAAGTTGTCAAAGCGTTTGGGCCTGGAGCCACCTCGAACCAACATTGCAATTCAGGGCTTTGGCAATGTCGGAACTCATGCTGCCAAGTACCTTTATGAATCAGAGTTTCCCATTGTTGCTGTCAGCGATATCACGGGTACTTATTATCACCCGGATGGACTGGACATCGCTGCAATTCTGCATCACAAGATTGAGCATCCACAAGGTTTGCTGGAGGGTTACACCGAGTGTGAGCATTTGCCGATTGATGCTTTGATGTATTTAGATGATGTTCAAGTTCTCATTCCTGCAGCGCTTGGCGGCGTGATTACTTCGGATAATGTCGACCAGATCAAGGCACAAGTGATTGTCGAAGCGGCTAATGGACCCATCTATCCCATCGCCGATAAAATTCTGGCTGAGCGCGGCGTCACAGTACTGCCGGACATTTTGGCAAATGCGGGTGGTGTGACCGTCAGCTATTTTGAGTGGGTGCAGAATCGGCAGCATTACCGATGGCCGCTTGATCGGGTGCGACAGGAATTGGATCACACCATGACGCAGGCCTTTGAAGAAGTTTGGCAAATGGCGCAGCAAGCCAATGTTTCTTTACGCACTGCCGCATACATCATTGGGATCAATCGAGTGCGTCGCGCTGCAAAACTTGCAGGCTTTGCGACCTAAGAGGAATCTATTTCATGCCAAGTCTGACGACGGAGAATTATGTCAAAGCGATCTATCAATTGGGTGGGCACGTCGCAGATGAAGTCGTGGCTACAGGTGCGATTGCACAGCAATTGGCGGTCTCTCCGGGCAGCGTTAGTGCAATGCTGAAAACTCTCCGTGATGCGGAGTTAGTCGAATATGCCCCTTATGAGGGTGTTCGATTGACGCAGAGTGGCAAGAAGCTCGCGTTGAGAGTGCTCAGACGCCATCGCTTGATAGAACTTTTTCTGGCGAACACGCTCAAGTTGTCCTGGGATGAGGTACACGAAGAGGCTGAGCATATGGAACACGCTGTCAGTGATCGTCTGGTTGATCGAATTGACGACTATCTAGGCCATCCTCAGTCGGATCCACATGGTGACCCTATCCCGAAAAGTGATGGTACCGTTGAAGCAGCGGCGGGGAAGGCTTTGACTGAATGGCCTGCTGGCAATTCATTCAGACTGGTACGAGTGCTTGAGCAGTCGAGCGAATTCTTGCGTTTCCTAACAGACTCTGGTTTGAATCTTTCTGCTGTTGGCCAAGTCATTGAACATGCTCCTTTTGCAGCAACCACCACGGTCGAGGTTGACGGCCGTACGACTGTTTTGAGCGAACAGGTTGCAGAAAAGTTGATAGTGATCACAGCTTAGGCGTTCATCCGCAATCACTCAGCGTTCGTTGGGCCTTCTTCGGCTTTGCTGTTGTCCGAATCTGTTGCGTTCTCGTCGGTTGACTTGGTCTCAACAAGACAGTGAAAACCAACACAGGGTTCTTCTTCGACCCTTTCCTTCTGAGCCGAGTTGAGTATTTCTTGCACCTGCTGCATCCGTTGCCCGTTGAGCGCCGCAGAGATGACGCGTTGTTTTCCATCTGGTCCGATTGCCAGAGTTGTAATCACTGCAACAGTGTCTGCATGTTGCAGTGCTCGAATGATGTGTTCACCGACCTGCTCTTCAGCGTTTTTTATCGTTGTGATGAATTGTGTGAGTTGTGTCTGATCAGCTTGGTCCGCGGGTTGGACTCGGCCGATGGAGGTTGCATCACCGTTTGCCGCTTCGGTGGTTGGGTCTGGCTTACCTTCTGGTGGAATGGAATCAGATTGAGTCATGAACTGAGGCTTAGGTTCGGGGCTTGGATTTGGGGCTTGGTTAACCAGATTTTAAAGCAAACATGAGCAAGAGAACAAAACAGGCAGATCCTTGTGATTCTTGAGAATCAATCTGCAGAGTTTTTTTGAGTGACCATGAATTCAACCACCACATCAACGCCTGGGTGGTTGTTGGAGCACTTGTTGGTAAAGTTTCTTGTAGTTGGCGACTTCCCTTTCCTGTGAATATTCCTGAACGGCAACTTCTCTGGCTTTCTGTCCAAGTCCTGCTGCTTCATCACGATGACCAGCAATGTATTTGAGTTGATTACCCATCGCGAGCGAATCGCCCGCTGGAGCAATCCAGCCTGTCACGCCC
>JAPOKD010000249.1 GCA_029977825.1 Planctomycetota bacterium
CTGTTTTTGGCATCGTTGAGGTTAACTTCATTGGTTGCATTCAAAATCGCCTCTTTTTCCTCAGCCTGTTTCAGAGCAAGGTTGATTTTGGCAGCAGTATCATCGATTACTGCCAGCACCTGATCTTTGGCAACTGTGAGACCCTCATCCACTTTGAGTACAGTCAGCGTACCCTCAGCTCTGGCTGGAACATCCACCTTGTTGATGTACTGCACAACACAGTTCTCAACCACAGGTGCCTGCTGGGTAACAGGTGCCTGCTGGGTAACAGGCGTCTGCTGGGTAACAGGCGCCTGCTGGGCAAATGCAGGACTGGTTGCAGCGATAGCGAGGTACAAAACGGATGATGTAAACCGCATCTTGTTAACTCCGGAAAAGATAGATTTTGGATGGCTGGAGTGGCTTCATTTTTAAAAGAAGAACTTGTGACACCACTCATAGATTTCGTGGAAGAAGACGAACCCACAACTACGACGGCCGCAGTAGATCTTCGCGATCACCTTGGCTCCTGGACGAGGCTGCAAACCGCGAAGCGTCGCCTGGTCTGGATCAGCCTGCATTTTGATCACTGCACCGTGCTCTTCATGTGCATCGGCCCGTTTCGAAATACTGTCAATCAGCAACTTGGCATCCATGGGCTCATCAGGATCCGTTGCAAGGATGTAGGTCACGGACAACTGATCATCGTCACTCAACCCCTGCTGGGCGATGTACTCGTCGAGATGTCCTTCCCGCTTTTCCGGCAGCTCTACCTCGAGCACGAGATTTTTCTCAAGATCGGCCACTTCCATCAGTACCTGCCCCGTCATGATGGGTCGCAGTCGAAGATTTTTCTCCACATCCCACGAAACCACAGTACCGGCGATGGGTGATCGAATCATCAGCTCCGCTTTACGATCTTTCTGCAACTGCAGTTTTCGCTGCAGAACCATATCCTTTGCCTGCAGTTCATTTTTTTCGGCCTGCAGCGAACGCAATTCGGAAGGTTTCAAGAGTTGGCGACGACTCAACTGTCCTTGCACCTTGGCTTGCTCCGCCAGATTGGTTTGAATTTGACCCTCAATATCAGCGATTTGGATTTCGATGTCCCGGTTCCTCAATTCAATCAGAACATCATTCTGCTTTACGGCATCATCATGGTCGAAATTGACGGCAATGACCTCACCATCAATGGGTGCAAAAATCTCACGTTTCTCGGATGGAACCAGTGTTCCCTCTGCTTCCAGATTGAAATCTTTCTTGATGAAGGTCAGGCCAAGGACCACAGTCAGCAGCAACCCCACGACCCCGATAGTTTTAGGCAGCGTCCTGGCTCGAAGAACCCAGCTTGCACGCCCCAATGCTCTCCACAAAGGCATCAGGAATAAATTGGAATGCGCTCTTGAGTTGGCAATGGCTCGTGTGCCGTGCTCGTAAACCAGATCGCAACGCGCACGGAACACATCCTCTGGAATGTCGCTTTCAATCTGCTCAACAATCAAGGCACCAATCACTTCGCCCCGGTGCGCGTTGTCACGATCAATCTCCCCGGCAGCGCCCGATTCGTTGTCCACACCCAAGCGGCGTTCAGGCTCGCGTAAAGGAAGGACAGCAATGTTGCGTCCGTATGACTGATCAACGTAATCTTCCAGCGCCTCCTCAATTTGAGGTGGCAAATCCTCTGTCGCGCCATCGTGCCACAAAGGCTCACCTGCAGCGACAACACGCGTTGCCAGATTGTTCAAAGCTGTGACAATGTTGGAACGATTCTCGATCGTATCCTGACCACTGATTGCCTGGACTTTGCATTTCCGTCCCTTCTTGATTGCAACACTCACACGGTCACAACCAATCAAACGACGGCCTTCATTGGCAACAATGTAACTGGTTTCTTTCAAATCAAGCGACTCGTGCGTTGCACGCGCGAAGGAATCCGCCTGCTGCCACAGCGTCTGGCGATCACCCAGTGTTCGCAACTTCTGGCTTCGCAACCACTCGGCTGCCAACTCGCACATCTGCTGTAGAAAGCGGAGATAGCCTCGCTGTGTGTCCGGTGCAGTTCCCGGGCGCTGAAAAATTTCGATCAGCCCGTCGTTTTGACCGTCGTGCTGTAACGCGCCAAGACAAAGCAGGAACCCCGTTGGGTTGCCCTCACCATCAGTGGTGCCTGAATGGGGAGGCACCAAAATTGACTGTCCCGTGTTCGCGACACGCTGAATCAGACGGGTGTGGCGAGTCGCGTCCTCAGAGTCATCCTCCAGAATGGATGGCTCTGCATTGATCTGATATTGCAGATTCAGTTGCCGATCTTCGTCGAGTAACCAAATCGCTCCTCCTGCAGCAGCCAACGCAGTAATGATCCGCGAAAGTAGCTCGGGATAGAACTCTTCCGCAGTAGCACCACTTTTGGAAAGCTGGGCAATTTCGTTCACCAGCCCTCTGATTTGGGCCTTGGTGTCCTCAACGGTTTGTTGATTGACCGACATGTGTGTTCAGCGATCGTGCGAGAGGGAAAGAAGGATGGGTCAAAACGGGACACTAATGAATTTGCGGTTTTCCCGCCACGTTGAACTACGCGGGAAAAACCCAATCCATCCCGCGATTTATCGGAATTTTCTGAAATTTGTCCTCATTTGGACACACGGAAACCAACTCCGCACTGGACATGTTATACAAATTGTATAACATGTCCAGCATGAAGTGGCGTTGTTTTTTGAATCTCGCCGAACCACCCCCGGCCCCAATTTCTGAACATTCGAAACATCGGCATGTCAGCCCCCCAGCCAATCTCGCCGCTCGAAGCCGAAACGACCTTGCTCGAATTGAATCAGGAACTCAATCGCCTACAACGCACGATTCGTTTGGCGATTCAGGATCAACTGTCCAAGCTGGTGGGTCGGTCATTCGACAGCCTGCGGAAGAATCGCGAGTTAGCCGATTCGATTCACCAACTTCTGGACAGCCACGGTTTGCGTGTCTGCTGCCTGGAATGCGGCCATCCCGCTATCCTTCGCGTCTCGCCGCGCGGCGACAGCAGCGGAGTTTTTGTTTTTGACCACACCATTGATGGCAAGCGAACCTTCCACGGTGGCCGGAAAACCGTTCCTATCATTCGCCTTGTGGCAAAGCCACCGCGTAAGCCACGTCAAACGCTGGTAAAGCCATCGACGGTTTAACGAAAGTATCGAATTGCCGATACTGGACTGGAATCCGGTCTGACAACATGTTCCAAACGTAAAACTTTTCGATTGGCATACCAATGGATGCCTCTAAACCGGCTTTACGTGATTTCCCCCAACCCATCAGCTTGTGATGAACCAACACAGTTAAGGTACACTCGACCCGGGTTTCCTTTCATCGCTCTTGCATCCTGAGTCCCATAACGATTTGAACCATGGCAATTCCGCGTCACCGCGCCCTAGCAATATTGAATCTCTGTGTAGGCGATGAGATATGGAATGAGGAAACCTGTCACCGATCGGGGGTTCCACAAAGCTGGATCAATGAAATGTCGGACGCCATTGAATCTGGCTACAAGGTCGACACGGAGACAATCTATGTGGATAACCAAGCGACCAACCAATATCACGGCGTACGTGACCTGGATCTGGCAATTCGACTGGGAAAAGTTCTAGGTATCGATGTTGAGCAGGCAACTCAATCTGCGATCAGCCGGCGAGCAATCGTTCAAGCCATCAAGAACGCTGTCTTTGACGGCGATTAAGTGGCTGGAATGAATATCAGCGCATTCAGCGGATAGTTGTTCGGATAACCGTCCAGTGGATCACGGTGGCTGTATGCGATGGCACATCCACACAGGGTTCTTCACTGTGTCTGAACCTTTGCATTTGCCTCCTCCCACCAGTTGGTTAGGAACGCAGCGGCGCGGGAAGATACCGTTTCTGTGCGATATCCGAGTGAAGCGGTAACGCGGATACCGGCAGGTAACTGACTGGACCTCAACGCAGTCGGTCGGATCCGAACCTGAAACAGGGGTTCCAACAAGCGCAAAGAACGTGAATCGCGATCATCATGATGTTCTCGAACTGTTAACGGCCCTCCCTCTGTGGCGGCCAATGCATGCCAAGCCAGTGTATCGCTCGCTTGTGGTTCAACCCGCTCAAGAAAACCGGATGAAGTTAACCACCCTGCAGTACAGACTTTTACCTCAGATCTCCCCAAAGCTCGGACATCATCGATTTCCCGTTGCCCTACCAGCGCGATGATCTCTTTACTGCCATCATCGGCCACGTTCAGCAGTTGGGAGCCTTCTTCCACAAAGGTACCAAGCAGGTTCCCCAGATCCCTTGCAATGACTGTTCCCGAACGCGGCGCTGTAACTTGCATACATTGAACCTGCCGCTGCAGATTGGCTATCTGTTCATCCAATGATGCCCGAACCTGACGATTCACGTATGCGCTTGCGGCATCATGCTCGTCAACCGCCAACGAAATTTTGATCTCACACTGCTGCGTTTTGATCCGCATTTGCTCAAGGCGATTCAGCAATTCATCATTTTCGATTTTCATCAGGAGTTGTCCCGATTCAACGTATTCGCCCTGCGTGACGTGAATCTCCCGAACAAACCCGTCCACGCCACTGCGAACGATGGTGGAGGGCGTGTATTCAACGATGCCGGGCACTGTGATAGCCGTTGGAAAGGGAACCACGAACAGCCCTATCGAAACAACACCGAAGCCTACTCCCGAAAGAAATATCGCTCGCACAGCACGCTCTGGCTCGGATCGCCATAGTGTCATCAAGAAGCTGCAAAACTGTTGGGCGGGACCCGCAAACCAGAAATAGATTCCAAACAGCGAAAGCAAAACGCCCGCCCCTGAAAACATGACCGACGCAGCAATCATCAGTGATACACAAATGAAAATGCGCCAAGCCAACGCCGCGAAACCGTACGCCAGCACAAACGTTCGTCGCCACCCTCGCAAACGACTTGGCTCAGACGCCTGCCCGATAACCAATCGGAGAAACACACTCTTCACAGCCTGCATGGCTTCTCCATAGAGGTTGGGGACCTCCACTAGGTCAGCAAGGATGTAATAACCGTCAAACCGCATTAAAACATTAAGGTTGAACAACAGGGTAGAAACTCCTGCCATCCAAACAACATTGTCCAATAGAAACCTGGTGTGGATATCTGACACGTTCAACCAGAACAGAAACGCAATAGCTGCAATCAACAATTCGACATACATGCCTGCCGAAGCCACAGCAATTCGTTTCCACCGGTCCGACAAACGCCAACAGCTAGTGACGTTCACATAGGCAAGTGGCGCAAAGAGCACGAAAACCAACCCCGCTTCACTTACCTCCGATCCGGTTTGCGCACACACAACAGCGTGAGCCAACTCGTGGACCAGTTTCAAGAAAACCCACGTCAGAAGCAAATAGGCCCAGTTGGATCGATGAAAAACCTCGGCAGAAGTACTTAGAAAAAGCTCCGAGTTCACGACAAACTGCCACGCAGCAATGCAACAAACCAGCAATGAGCAAGTCACCACATAAACAGAGCACAGGGGCTTGAGTTTTTCTGCAATTCTGGGAACCCAGTTTCCGGATTTCGGGAACGGTACTTTCAACCAAAAAGGGTTCAAACCTTTTAATAGTGTTTTAACTGCACGACCTGACCGCGATGACTCATGAGCACTTGCATGAAATGATTCAGATCGCGAGGGGTTAGCCTCGTTTTCCAGACAAGCAAGTTGATGATCGATCAACCAACGGGCAATGGTCGATGCCTGTGCGGCTGTTGGTGCATCTGGCCCAAGTCTGGCAGCAGCCAAACCACAAGCTTCGGGTAACGTTGTTTTGCCGTCCAGCATCGAAATCAACACATACTCTGAGTACCCCACGCGGAAAAATTGATGCTGTGAAGGGATCTCAAACCGGTAGACAAGTTCGCCGCACTCGCGAACAGGCCAGACCATGACGTCCTCAGCAAGACGCAGTTTCTGTTGCCCAAGGTCGATTGTGCCCAGGTCACGCTTAGCCATAACAGATCACCACCCCAAGGCATGCCGCAAAGCGTGATACGGTTTATGTAAATAATTCCAAATCAGCGGGTGCCGATCAGTCTTGATCCGGGCTCTTCCCCGCATTCCTGGCCGATACAGCAAGTCCGGATTGGCCAATTCCATCCGGGCAATGAAAACATTTTTGTTTTCAATCAACTCAGCTCGGGGATGAATCCATGAGACAGTTCCCTTCAATGCCCTGTCGGGTAAAGCATCAAGGAAGAAATCTACGTCCATTCCGACTCGCACATGCCGTATTTCCTCCTCAGGGACAGCTATATCCACCTGCATGTCTGCAAGGGGCGCGACTTCAAAGAGCGTATCACCACGCGTCATCGGCATTCCCCATGAACGTTCCAGATCCCCTCGTACAATCACGCCAGTAATTGGACTTCGGATTTCCAGATTCTCTCGACGGAGCCCCAGCAAATCCGCTTTACTGCGTAGACGCTGGGATTCGAGCCCTGCCATCTGGCTCGCTGCAACGTTTCGTTCCACCATTTGAGCTTTCTTTTCCTGCAAAGCTCTTTCCAGTTCAGCATTGACCCCTGAAAGTTCGTATTCCAATTCCCGCGGATCAATTTCTGCTAGCAGATCCCCAGCCTTTACAAGATCACCGGGCCGAACCGTTGACGAACGCAGCGGTCCATCAAATGGAACTGCAACGAATCGCCTTTCATTCGCCTGCAATTCAATGTCAGCTGGAACAACATATCGCAACGGAAGCACGCAGATGACAAACAGAGATGCAGCGACCGCAAGCATCAGACGACGATTACCGACTCTGAAGAAACCCTGCCCGGCACTGACCTTCCGTTCAAGCCAAGTTGGCCGCGACGCCTCAATGCTGGCCAGTTTCTGCGCGACTGGTTCGTTGATCGTGTCCAGCAGGGCCTCGGTCTCACCTTGCTGTTCTGACAACACAAGAATGACACCAGAGGCGTCCTGACCTGCGCACTGAAGCGGCATCCCACTTACGGCACCTGCGTTGTACTGTCGGGCAAATTGGGCAACAGCCAACATCCCTTCGCGATCCCCTCTCGAATCGAAGGCACGCTCGGCAACTGGATCAAGCCAGCAAAAATAACCGCGGCGGACAACGGCTTCCTCAGCAGCGGCAACCGCCAGACGGACAAATGAAGCATGCCCAGTCTGTTCAGACTCATGCGAGTCGCCAATCAACTTGAGTCTGCTCCGCACGTCGCTTCGCCAGAACACCAACACACGATCTACGGAAAGTATTTCACTAATTAACTGGCTGACATATTTCGCGCCAGTAGCCAGATCCGCATGGGAATCAAGTGTTGTCAACAACTCAACAAGTGTGGCCAGCGTCCGCAACCCAAGATCAGATTGCGAAAGCCGCTTTTGGATCTCAGAATCACCAACAGCATGGCTGTGATTAACTGCTGTTCCCTGTTTCCGTTGGGTGATTCGTTCTGGATCAAGCATCCCCGGACCTCCTGAAGAAACACATATCAGCGAGCCCTTCGTGTTTCGTCAATTCGACTCGCATTTTTTTTGTTCGTCTGCTTCCTCAGGTCCCAACGACAAACCAATCCGCTCCGGATTTTTCCCTCAGCGTTTGGGATACGCACAGTAACGCTGACAGTACCACTTTTTGCATCCGCTACCACTGACAC
>JAPOKD010000460.1 GCA_029977825.1 Planctomycetota bacterium
AAACGATTCCAGGCCCGCCTGATGTGGCTTTCCATCATGGTCCGGCGACGGGATGCACTGGAACGCACACCTTTGAGTGTCCTTAGCAGACGCAACGACCCAAGTCGAAAAGACTGACTCTCAAGAACATTACCACCCCGCACCAACAAGACCTCGGTGTTGCCCCCCCCTACCTCAACCACCAGTGACTTGCCGTCCGACAGTGCGGGATGCGACTGCAACTGGGGCATGACTCCCATGTAGGTGATGCGATTGACCTCAGCCTCATCAATGGGTTCGACATTCAAACCGGTCGCAACATAAATACGATCGGCAAAGGCCAAACGGTTGGATGCTTCGCGTACTGCAGTTGTTGCCACAACTCGCACATCAGCCGGCTTGATACCAAACTCCTGCAGAACACGCTGATAACGATGCAGCACAGCCGCCGATCGCTCGATACTCTTGCGTGACAAGCGACGATTCTCGAAAGCTTCGCGGCCCAGATCCATCGGCTGCGTCAACGTGTTGAGCGTTCGAACCTGCCCATCAGGGTGAATTTCGGCAATTGCCATGCGAATACTGGTAGCACCGATATCGATCACGGCAGCCGCACGCGGCACACCGCGTTCCATGGCAAATTCAGAATTCGATGGCGAGGTTGACATCTGCTCTCTTGACTGTGTGTGATCGGAAGTTTCACCGCCTCATCATACCGCTACTGAGTCAGAAACCTACAGCCCGATCTGCCGCTTTTCACGCCATTCAACATACTAAGTAGGCCGAGGCAGTTGCCGAATTGGCAGCGTTACTCATCTGCTACCCTCTGTACTGCTACACCTTCGACGCAATCCCCGCCTCTTTGCCATCCTACGGCCAAAATTGTCCCCGTCAGCATGCAACCAAAGGTGTAAGCCGCCGTAGGGATGGTTGCCAAGCTGTCCTCACCGTAAAGAGTCACTGCCAATGCGGTCCCGAGACCCGCATTCTGCATCCCCACCTCCAGCGTCAATGCTCTGCGGCAAGCCTCTGGTAGTTTTGCCACGCCTCCAACAAACCACCCGGCGAAATAGCCGACGCCATTGATTACCAACAATGCCAGGACAAGCACGAGTCCCACATGCATCAGGTTCTCTCGATCACCTGCAACCACAATGACAATGATCCAAAGTAAAGTAAACGAGGCTATCCTCCCTCCCCACACCTCAGTCCAATGCTGAAAACGATTCCACCTGCGACATGCGAGGAATCCCAGTACCGTCGGCAGCACTACCAGCACAGACAGACGAATGGATGATTCCAGCAAGGATTGTTCGGTCGCAGCTCTGGCCACAAACCGCAACACCAAAGGGACAGTCAGCGGCGACAACAAAGTGGCGACACTGGTCAGGCTGACAGAGTACGCAACACTACCTCGAGCCGTGCTGGTCAACACATTGGACGCCATGGCTCCGGGTACACAACCGACCAAGATCACGCCGTTCGCGATATCTGGATCCAGCGGAATCAGTTGAGTAACACCCCACGCGGCTGCAGGCATTACAAGGACCTGCGTCAACACCCCCAAAACGACCCACCATGGATGCTGATACAAAGGCCGAAGTTCATCCCGACGCACCAGCGTTCCAAGAAAAAACATCGCACTTGCGACCAACGCCCAGATAAGCGGACCCTTGATTAGCGCAGGTGGCGTGAAAGGATCGAACTGTAGTTGTTGAGCCGGCCAGGCATAGGCCAGTAAAGAGGTAAACACCAGCCAGAACAGCAGCGAATTAAAAATACGATTCAATGATCTGTCCCCAAGTCGCCCAACACCCCAAAGTCCTGCAGGGCTTGAATTGCATCTTGCCCGCCCACGCAGCAACTTGCCTGCCAGTTCCGATAGATTGCAGCACGCGTATTTTCTGGCTTGTCATCGAGAAAAAGCAGACTCTTGACGGGAACACCGGCTCTTTCCTCTGCAACCTGATAAATTACCGAATCTGGCTTCATCGCCCCCTCTTCGAAGCTGAGGACAGTTACATCGAAGCGGAATTGATTCATTCGATAAGACTGCCGGCGAATCCAATCCCAATGCGCATGACAAGTGTTGGACAAAAGCCCAACACCAAATCCATTGTCTCTCACACGGTGTAGCACCTCGGCCATCGCATCAATCGGTTTGAACATATCACTGACCGCATCGAGCAAACCTGCGGTGGGCATACGCTTTGCACTGATTCCAAGCAGATGGCGAATTTCGGTCGCGAATTCTTCACCATTCAATTGACCATGCTCAAACCGATCTTGAATTCCACTGTCGTAAATCGCCTGCCACGCCTGCTGTTCTTGGACTCCAAACCTTTCAACAAGATTATTACATGCAATTTCCGGATCAAAACTGACCAACACATTCCCCAAATCAAAATAAACAAATTCGATTTGATTTTTCATGGTGCAGTTGATTGATTCAGCCATAAACGGGATGACTCAGGGAACAAGCCATCATCACGATGTGAGGGAGCAGTACAAGAACTGAAGTCACCCAATCACAATGGGCGTATACGAATATTGCGGTACCACGCTTCGGCGGGTTTGCCGCTGTGAATTTGCAAGCCGATTTTACCATGTTGGGGAATGGCATCATCCATTTCGGTGTAATCAACGGTGCGTTCACCGTTCACAAATATTTGCACACGGGGCCCCTTGCATATCACTCGCATGGAGTTCCACTGACCAGGCTTGACCAACTTTTTCCCCAACTCAGCACCGGGTTCTGCCAGCATTTTGTTTCGTCTGGATTCATCGTATAAAGCTCCCCAAACCGGTCGATCCCATGCGTTACCGATATCAGCCTGATAGCCAGATACCTCACTACTTCCGGCGACCCGCTGGGAACGAAACTGGACCCCTGCATTCTTGCCCTCACCAATCAATTTCGCCTCAAATCTGAGCTCAAAGTCGTCGTACTCACGTACCGTACAAAGAAATTCATTGTGTGGAATTTTCTCTGTCAGGCGACCGGCAATGACCGCCTTGTCCTCCACGCGGAACCAATAGGCGTTTCCTTCCCATCCCAAGAGTGAATTTCCATCAAAGAGCGGTAGCGAATAAACCACAAAATCGTCTTTCGCATCTTCCGCCAGAGCATTCAGCGTTGGAATATGCATGAGAAACAGCCAACCAAGGGCGGCAAATAGCGAGCGTTTCAAGGTCAATCTCCCTGTCAAAAGTTCGGTCCCTTTTTCATTTGTTTGCTGATGATCATAATCGTTGGAGTTCCACCCGTCGCAATGAAGCAAAAAAGAAGTCTCATGAACCAGCCACTCAACAAATACAGCAGCAAAATCACCCAACCCAAGAGTCAGGGAGCATCGCAAGCGATGCTGTATGCAACGGGCATGCAACCGGAGGACATGGATAAGGCTCAAATCGGAATTGCCAGTGTCTGGTATGAGGGCAACAGTTGCAACATGCACCTGCTGGATCTGGCTGCTGAGGTGAAAACCGGGGTCACCGCGGCAGGTCTGGTCGGGATGCGTTTCAACACGATCGGTGTCAGTGATGGAATTTCCATGGGTACCGATGGAATGAGTTACAGTCTTCAGAGCCGTGATCTCATCGCTGATTCGATCGAAACGATCATGGGCGCTCAATGGTACGATGGCCTGATCGCACTGCCGGGCTGCGACAAAAACATGCCGGGCTGCGTGATGGCGATGGGCCGACTCAACCGCCCAGCCATCATGGTTTACGGAGGAACGATCAAACCTGGAAGTTTCAAGGACCAAAAGTTGGACATCGTGAGCGCCTTTCAGTGCTACGGTCAATTCATCGCAGGGCAGATCAGCGAAGAAGAGCGTTCAGAGATTGTCCGCCGCAGCTGCCCGGGCGCGGGAGCGTGTGGAGGCATGTACACCGCCAATACGATGGCAACGGCTATCGAAGCCCTGGGCATGTCGCTGCCGTACTCGGCCAGCATACCAGCCGAGGATGCTGCCAAGAAAGACGAATGCCAACGAGCAGGGGATGCGATTCTCAAGCTTCTTGAAGCGGACATCAAACCACGTGACATCATGACCCGCACAGCTTTTGAAAATGCGATGGTCACCGTGATGGCATTAGGTGGAAGCACGAATGCTGTCCTGCACCTGATCGCCATGGCTCGAAGCGTCGATGTCGATCTGACAATCGAAGATTTTCAATCTGTCAGTGATCGCATCCCATACCTCGCGGATCTGAAACCCAGTGGCAAGTTTGTACAAGAAGACCTTCACTCGATTGGTGGCACACCCGCTGTGATGAAATATCTGCTTGAGCAAGGCCTGATGGATGGAACCTGCATGACTGTGACGGGTAAAACGCTTGCAGAAAACGTCAGGGATTTACCTGGCTTGAAAGAAGGACAGACGATCATCAGCCCCGTCGAAAAACCCTTGAAGGATTCTGGCCATATTCGAATCCTGCGAGGGTCGCTTGCGACCGAGGGTGCGGTGGCAAAAATCACTGGCAAAGAAGGTCTGACATTCAGTGGACCAGCCCGCTGCTTTGACAGCGAAGAAGATATGCTTCATGCATTGGAACAGAATCAGATCCAGAAAGGCGATGTAGTTGTGATTCGCTACGAAGGCCCCAAAGGGGGACCGGGAATGCCGGAAATGCTGACACCAACCAGCGCGATCATGGGAGCAGGATTGGGAGCCGACGTTGCCATGCTTACCGACGGACGTTTCAGTGGCGGAAGTCATGGATTCATCGTGGGGCACATCACCCCCGAAGCACAGCTGGGAGGCCCTCTTGCGCTGCTGGTCGATGGTGACATTGTCACCATCGATGCAGAAACCAACCGACTCGATGTCGATGTCAGCGAGGATGTGCTTGCCGAGCGAGCGAAAGAGTGGAATGCACCACCACTCAAGGCGACACGAGGTACGCTGTACAAGTACATCAAGAATGTTAAAACCGCCAGCGAGGGGTGTGTCACTGACGAGTGACGCGGGCGTCCGTGGTGGAACGAGGGCATGTGCGGTGGCTTGAGCCCTGCTCCCAATACGAATCGTGACGGAATACAGAACCTCGGTGATCTCAGCCCCAAATGACGGGGCAATGATGAAAAGGCCGATTGTAGGAGGCAAGACGATGACACTCTGCATCGACTCCACAACTCAAGTCATTTGAGCCGGCGGTCGTGCCAATTTATATTGATGGAGAGAGACTCGTACCCACCACCG
>JAPOKD010001013.1 GCA_029977825.1 Planctomycetota bacterium
ATGCCAAAATAGTAAAAGTATCCTGCGACCGCCGCGTGCGACTCATGCGGAATCGGTCGCTTGCGTCCCATGTCCAGCCAGCCGTGCCGCGTGATCATCCGATCCAACCAAGCTTTCAAAACTTCGTCAGTAATCTGCTCATCACCCCATAATCGCAAAGCAACATTGCCTGCCTGCGATCGCCCCAGACTTCCGCACGGCCGATTGATCAAAGCCATCGCTCTGGATTTATCACTCGGAATCCTCATCGTGTACATGTAACTTGAATCAGGTTTACGCATCATTTTGGTAGCGTCGATCGCTCGCGTCACCATCTGAACGTCAGCCTCCAGTCCAATTTCTTTCGCTCGAGCTAACGCAACCAGCACTGCCGCATTCACAAAACTGCAAGATGGGTTGATCGGTTGGCTCATTCCACTGCCGTAGTAGAACCACCCTCCATGAATCGACTGCCAGCGTTTCAATCCATCCATATGCTGGCGAATGGCAGACACCAGCTTCTTCTGTTCAACGTCACTTCGCGAGACTTGATACAGACGTGAAAATGTCTGTATGCAGTAACAGTGAGCCCAGACATTGGGCAGATCTCCGGGCCCGGCACGTTTTATACCGCCGGTGCGATCGAGCAGAAATCGCAACGCTCGCCGACGGCAACTTTCTACCGGTGCTCCGTCGGCATTACCGGCCATCAATGCCTCAAGACACATGGCAGTAACGGCAATGTCAAAGGACCTGAAAGCCCCGGGCACAGGATCACTGTCCACCCCCCCAGTCCACTGGGGACCACCCCAACCGCCATCGCGGCGCTGAGATGAAACCAGAAATTCAATACCCTGTGCAAACGCGTTTTGCAGTTGAGCTTGGTCAAAACCTGTAAGTGGCTGGGGAGCCCGATGCTGCCACACTTCACAGCGTGCCTCACGATTTGCATCGCCACAAAACAGGCAATACACCAACAGACAGGCAGCCAGTTTCCAACGCCTGCCCGCCGAGCCTTGCTTCTGGGATACAACCGGCATTCAAAGTCCTTTACGTTCGACAGAAAACACATCCCCACTGGGTCGGGCAGGGAGTGTGGACTTCCAGTCAGCGAGCAACGCTTTCATCTGATTCACAATCGCTGGTTGACTGGCGCTGACATTCTTCTTTTCAAAAGGATCCTTCTGCAAGTCGAACAATTCGCAGTAACTGCCATCATTATTGCACACCAGTTTCCAATGACCATTGACGACGGCATACGAGACCCAATGAAAAGGTTGGTTTTCTCTGGCTGGCCACGGCGACTGCATCTTCCAGAACAGCGGATTGCTCCGCTGGGCAGCAACCTTCCCCATGAGCGTCGAAACCTGACTGACTCCATCGGGCTGATAATCTTCCGGTAGTGTGACCTTTGCTATTTCACAAAAGGTCGGGAGCAAATCGACCGCTGAGATGAGGGAAACGTCATCAACGGTATCAGCAGCAATTTTCCCGGGCCAGCGTGCGATGAACGGCACGCCAATCCCCCCTTCAAACAACGAACTCTTGTAACCATTACGGCCACCCGTGATTCCCTTGGCAGCAGCGATCCCAAAGCCCGCTCCGGTCGCTGTGTCATGCATCAAAGCAAGTTCCGTTGGGCG
>JAPOKD010000897.1 GCA_029977825.1 Planctomycetota bacterium
CCCGGAGCACCCGGTGGACCGGGAGCTGGTGGCAGCAATGGACGACCACCCTCGCCCGGAGCGCCTGGTAGTCCCGGCGGTAACAACAGGCGACCTCCTTCACCCGGAGCTCCGGGTGGGCCCGGCGCCAGCTAAGCAGGCGTGAGAAAACCGGCGCATAGCGGAAACGCTTGGGCGACCGGTATGTGTCAATCGTTGGTGCAAGCCTGTCCAACTTAACCATGATTCAAATCAAATCACCCACCGCGAGCAGTCTCCGCCAGACAGACACAGAGATGGTTTCTTTCAATCAACACGGAACTCTAATCGTTTGAACGACACAACGCGCCGTCGCGTGGCCATCATTGGTGGAGGCCTGTCTGGACTTTCAACTGCCGCTAAGCTGCATCGTCTTGATCCGTCAATTCAGTTGATGTTGTTTGAGGGCGGGCATCGTTTGGGTGGGGTCATCCATACCGAGCAGGTCGGTAAATACCTCATCGACCATGGTGCCGATATGTTCTCTATGAAACCTTCGGCGGCAATTGACTTCTGCTGTGAACTGGGCCTGCAAGACCAGCTAATTGAACCGAAACCTGCTGGTCGAGGAGCCCGCATCGTTCGAAATGGTCAGCTAGTGCCCATTCCCGATGGCTTTGTTCTGATGCGGGCAACGCAACTATGGCCAATGCTATGCACGCCTTTGCTAAGCCTGCAGGGCAAACTGCGATTCCTGCTTGAACGCTGGATTTCTCCCACGAAAGATGATGAAGACGAATCTGTATCGACCTTCGTGCAACGGCGGATGGGGCAAGAAGTCCTCGACCGTATCGTCGCCCCTCTGGCAGCAGGCATCTACACGGCGGATGTTACGAAGCTGAGCATGCAAACGACGATGCAAGCCATCGCCAGCATGGAAAAAAAATATGGATCACTTGCCAGAGCAACAGCAGTTCGACGCCGCTCAGGTGAAGATTCAGTCGAGCGTGGCAGCACAGGTGCCCGATATGGTCAATTCCGTGCATTTCGGGGTGGAATGATCGAGCTTATTAATGGTATCGCCCGAGCCTTGCCGGACGAATCGATCAAACTGAATTGTCCTGTGGAGTCGATTCGCCCTAACGGTAATCAGTGGATTGTGACTGAATCCGGAATAGACCGGGAATTCGATCATGTGGTAGTTGCTGTTCCGCCCAAGTCGGCGATCCAACTGCTGGAAACCACAGCACCGCAGGCATCAGCCGAGTTAGCCAAGATCGAATCCGCCTCAACAGCAATCGTGGTGTTGGCTGTCTCAGCAAGCGACATTCAAAGTCCCGTCAACACCTTTGGTTTTGTCGTTCCACTCTCTGAAAAACGCAGGATTCTGGCTGGAAGCTTTGCAAGCCATAAATTCAGCGGTCGAGCTCCGGAAGATCATGTCCTGATCCGAGTTTTCATGGGTGGAGCGATGCAACCAGAACTGCTGGACAAATCGAACGAAGAGCTTACGGCGATCGTCCGGGAAGAATTGGGAGAACTCATCGGACTGACCGGTGATCCGTTGCTGGCGCGTGTCATCCGCTGGAATGATGCCATGCCTCAATATCATGTGGGGCACCGGGATCGCATCCGCATTATCGATGAAGAGATTGACAGGATTTCCGGTCTCTCCTTCACCAGCAACGCGCTACATGGAGTCGGAATTGCTCCGGTAATCAAGCAAGCAGATCAAGTTGCTCGCAAAGTTGTCGCATGCTTGAAAGAATCAGGCAACGCGTCGAACGGCTAACGTGTTGGGTGACGGCTCAGGCTTGAGACTGAGGGATCGATCGGTCAGTGGGAACCGTATTTTTTCCATCGCGTTTCGCATCGCGACAGCATCACGAAAACGTTTTTTCGGACTTGGGTCGATCGCCTTGCGAATCAAGGCAACGAGTTCACTGGACAATCCCCGCCGAAACTTGTTGAAAGCAGGTAGAGACTCGAACGGGTACTCAGGCACCTCACCAGCCAGAGCACGATAGATCACGAGTCCTAACGAAAATACATCACTACGATAGGAAGGGTGCCCCATCGCCTGTTCGGGAGCCATGTAACCCAATGTCCCAGAAGCTGATACATCGTGGGCCCCCCGCTCGATTCTTGCCAAACCGAAATCGGTCAACTGGATCGATTGTTCCGGGAACAGGATAAAATTCTCGGGTTTGATGTCGCGATGTAACACTTTGTTCTCATGAGCGTACGCCACGGCGCTGGTCATTTGCACGACGTAATCAATAGCGGCAGCCCGAGAAATACGCCGACTCAATCGATCAGCCAATGTTTCCTCGCCTAACGGAAAGACGATGACAAAGTGGCCGTCGATAAAACGTGCATCTTTCAGCGGTAACACGCAGGGGTGATCCAGCCGCGCCATGATGCGAACTTCACGCTGCATATCTTCCAGCGACTGCGAATTGCTGATGTACCGTTCGTCCGGTATTTTCAGCGCCACCTTACGATCCTCAATCAGGTCATGCGCGGCAAAAACTGTCGCAAATCCACCTTCTCCCAGGCGTCGCAACAGCCTGTATTTATCGAGCCGGCGGCCGACCCGAAGGGCAGTTGTTTCTTCACCTTCGGCACAGAAAATCTTCAGGGAGGCCACAAGCATCTCATCGGTTGCGTAACGAATCAAACTGTCAACTTGAGAGAAACTTCCAAGTGAAGTACATCACCTGGCACTGACCAAAGGGACCTGTCCTTTCTGAGCAATGATCTTCTCGCTGACAGTTGGGTTAGATCGTCACACTCGTACCGATCAGCACAGTTTTTCCGACCACACACAGGGCTCCAGTCGGCCA
>JAPOKD010000151.1 GCA_029977825.1 Planctomycetota bacterium
AAGCGATTCGGACCAATGACGATGATCTGCGGCGTATTGCCTTGGAGTACCTTCCACTGACGTACAGTCGGCGGCATGGTGATCCCACGCGACCATGGAATAGTTTTTCCATTGATTTCTTTGCTGCTGATGGCACTGAGTCACTCTGCTACGAAGGCAATTGGCGGGACATCTTTCAGAATTGGGAAGCACTCTCATGGTCATTTCCCAACTTTTCACGAAGCATGGTTTTCCGATTCCTCAATGCCTCCACAGCAGATGGTTACAATCCTTATCGAGTCAATAAAGATGGATTTGAATGGGAGACCATTGATCCAAAGGATCCGTGGGGCAATATCGGTTACTGGGGCGATCATCAGATTGTCTATCTGCTCAAGCTCCTGGAGTGTTCACAGCAGTTCCATCCTTCTGAATTGGACAAGTGGTTGACTACTGAGTGTTGTGCGTACGCTCAGGTTCCCTATCGGATCAGGGACTACCAGGCCATCCAGCGGGATTCGCAGGAAACCATTGATTTTGATTATGACCTGGCAGAGGTGATCGAGCAGCGAGTGGCCCGTCTGGGGGCTGATGGCAAACTGCTGGCTGGAACTGACGGTACGCCTCAGCATGTCACCATGCTGGAAAAACTTCTGCTTCCCGCGCTTGTAAAGGTCACAAATTTTGTTCCCACTGGCGGTGTGTGGTTGAATACACAGCGACCTGAATGGAATGACGCCAATAATGCTTTGGTGGGTAGCGGGCTGTCCGTTGTGACGGCCTGTTATCTGCGCCGATACTGTGTTTTCCTGCTTCAGTGGCTGTCGAGGCATGACTTGCCTGAATCCATTCCTGTGTCCCGGGAAGTCACTGTTCTGGTAGATAACGTAGCCGAGATTTTGGAGTCGCACAGGGATCTGTTCGTCGGTGATCTGAGTGATGCCCAACGCAAGAAGGTTGTTGATGCTCTTTCGCAAGCGGGCTCTGATTACAGGCAGCAGCTTTATGAGGCCGGTTTGTCGGGTGAAAAAAACGAATTGCCGTTAGCCGATTGTGTGAGTTTGCTGCGGGAATGCCTGCGTATGATTGATCATACGATCAAAGGGAACCGTCGTTCGGATGGCCTGTATCACTCATACAATCTGCTTGATCTTCGAGCCGATGGTTGCGGCGTAACAACGCTTCAGGAAATGCTTGAGGGACAGGTTGCTGTGTTGAGCAGCGGGTTGCTGTCAGCGGAGGAGGCAGTTCAGGTCATGGACGCCCTTCACGAGAGCGCGATTTACCGGGAAGACCAGCAGAGCTTCATGTTGTATCCGGATCGGCAACTCGCGAGGTTCTTGCAAAAGAACAACCTCGACACTGCGTCCTGGAAGCAATCACAGTTGTTGCAGCAACTCATTGCAGATGGAAATGGAGCAATCGTACGGCAGGACAAAGAAGGCGGCGTTCATTTCAGCGGCGATTTTCGTAATTCTGCTGACTTGAGAGACGCGTTGAACGCGCTCGCCGCGAACCCTGAATATACGAATGGGGTCGCCGCTGATGCTGAGCTGATTTGTGGTCTTTTCGAAAATACATTTTGTCACAAGAGTTTCACTGGACGCAGTGGCACCTTCTTTGCTTACGAAGGGTTGGGGTCGATTTATTGGCACATGGTTTCGAAACTGGCACTGACTGCGATCGAGAACTGCGTCTGGTCGCAGCGCCGTGATGAACTTTCACCATGGACTGAAAAGCTGCTGAAGCACTATCGGACCATTCGTGATGGCATCGGTCTTGCCAAGTCACCTGCCCAGTATGGAGCATTTCCGGCAGACCCCTATTCACACACTCCACAGGATGCTGGCGTTCAGCAACCGGGTATGACTGGTCAAGTCAAGGAAGATATTCTTTCACGTTTTACTGAGTTAGGTATTCGGATTCAGGATGGGCAACTCCTATTCGATCCGTGCCTACTTGAAGATTGCGAGTTGTTGCACGATGACTCAAAAATACAGTTTGTGAATCAGCAAGACGAGTTCGTCGAGATCGCTTTGTCAGCAGGCAGTTTTGCCTTCACGCTGTGCCAGACTCCAGTCGTATATCATCATCAGGCAACAGAATCCAGGATCGTTGTGTCTACCGCCGGTCAGGAACCCGAGGAGAGGAATGACCTGATGCTGACTATGGATGAAACGAAGAATGTTTTCGCTCGTACTGGTGCGATAATTCGCATCGATGTTTTTTACAACTTCAAACACACTGCTTGACTTCGTCACTGGTCTGGTTGAGCAGACCAGTGGACGCGGCACAGTGCCCGTAAGCAAGTCCTTGTCCAGATAAGCACGCACCGTGCACTAGATAACACAACTAAAGGAAAACCCCATGCACTCAGTCGTTTTTTCTCGCACCGTTTTTGCCTGTACGTGTTCAGTTTTGCTGGGGGTTTCAACGTTCGCTCAGGAACCATCGGCGAATGCTGGTCGAAAGTTGGTTTGGGAAGATAACTTCGACGGTGATTCACTTGATTACTCAAAGTGGGGCATTGAGGTGAATGCATTCGGAGGTGGCAATGGAGAGTTGCAGATTTTCACCGACCGGAAGGAAAATGTTCGCGTTGCGGGCGGGAACCTGATTCTGGAAGCCCGCCGCGACAACGCGAATATGATGGGCACCACGCGGGAGTATTCCTCGGGGCGTGTTCGCACCAAGAATCGCGGTGACTGGAAATATGGACGCATCGAAGTGAGGGCCAAGCTGCCGGCTGGGGCAGGGCTCTGGCCAGCGATATGGATGCTGCCAACAGGTGACAAATATGGCGGATGGGCGAAGAGCGGCGAAATCGACATCATGGAGTTTCGTGGACAAAACACCAACGAAGTGTTGGGGACATTGCACTATGGGGATGCCTGGCCCAAAAACACGTCGTCGGGAAAAGAATACAAACTTCCGGAAGGGAATTTTACCGATGATTTCCACACCTTCGCTATTGAATGGCAGGAAGGGAAAATACAGTGGTTCGTGGACGACAAGCTTGTTCAGACGCAAACCAAGTGGAGCACGGCTGGTGGAGCGTTTCCCGCGCCGTTTGACCAGAAATTCCATCTGCTCCTGAATCTATCGGTCGGAGGAGGTTTCGTGGGGCCGGTCGGTGCTGGCACCAAGTTCCCAGCTCAGTACCTGATTGATTATGTGCGGGTGTATCAATAATCAGTCAGATGTTTGTGTTTGCCGTTTGAGGCATGATTTCCAGGCAGCCTGGCTCGCGTTAGAACTGACACTGGCTAACACCTGGCGAGTGATCTCCAGAAGAAAACGCATTTCGGTTAGCGTTTTTTGGTGTGTTATATCGACCATGCAGCGTGCATGCTGCTGAGGCAGGACTGCGTGCATGGTCAGTGAACAGACCGGGTGTCAGAAAAGGCCGGTTTGGAAGTATCTCTGAGTTTGGACACTTGACGCGGGTGAACTCAGGGTGCATTATCGGCTGAGCTTCCGTTGCACCAGACATTGAGTGTGACTGAATTGGTTTTCAGGTCGATGTTCTGCACTTGGACGCGTGAAATCAGCATGCCGGTTCTCTCTGCGAGATCAGCCTGAAGTTCTTCGGCTTTGTCGGGCGACAGGAGATCAAGACGATCATACTCCACGGTATGCTTCTTGATTTTCTTTGTAATCTGTCCTTTCAATTGGGTGGTTGAGTTTCCGTTGGCGACAAATTTTTCTTTCAACAGCGCTGCGATGAGAATCAGACTGTTAGCTGCCATCAGTTCCGCGTAGCTGGTCTTTCTGTTCGATAAGGAATTGATCACGGCAATACCTATCACGATGAAAAGATAGGTCATGTCCTTGATTGGCAGTGCATTTGTCCGATATCGCAATACCCCGAAAATCGCGAATAGACCGAGAGCCATTCCAATATCTATTTCCAGCTTTTTCAGTGCAAAGCAGATGAAGAAGACCGTAATGTTGAGCATGCTTACCGTAAAAGCAAACTCTCGGTCGTTTTGGCTTGGCATGATCGCGAAACGGACGATCAGAGCAAGAACCAGCAAGTTGAAGGCAAAACGGATGAGCATTTTAAAAATGTCATCATCGAATAACGGGACTTCCAAGAATTCCATTGATCGTTTGCTCCCGGACCTTGTTGTTTGCTCGTGTTTTCGCTGTTCTGGGGATTGTGCTGGTTTTGATGAGCAGCGTTTGGTCAAACCGAGTCGGTGTTATCTGATTCCTGTCTGGCGTGAATCAACATGCGTCTTGGTCACTGCCTAAATCTAACACACTATCTCGCCGTATGAATGTAACGTTTGGTAGAACACCTGAAGCAATTGTGAGTTTCGCCGAAACGGAACTGCAAAACTGGTGCTACGTTGATCTGGGGTTGGCATCTGGTATCACAGATAATGTGAGAAACAATCGTTCTCGCTCGCTTGTGAATTGGAACGATGTTCACCTGAGTCACTGTCTGGCTGATTTGGATGGCATAGGATCCACGCGCCAGTCACGATTCTTCCGCGTCCCGTAATACGGATAGTAGTCCCATAGAACAACCCCACCGGTCTGACGTGGATCACTTGTCTCTTTCAAACGCTGGACGAGACGAGTACGTAGTCGATGGAGATCATCGGAATACTTCGGGTTGTCCGCAACATTTTTCATTTGCCAAGGATCAGACGCCAGATCATAAAGTTCCTCCGCTGGTCTAAACCCAAATGCCAGTTGTTGCAACTGTTGAAGGTGTTCGTCGGTGGCTTCCTTCATCATCAGGGTTTTCGTGGGCGAGGTATCGATTTCACCATAAGGAATTGCGCGGGCGCAGACAGAAGCGTCGGGATTTCCTGAAGGCCAGCGGTCAGGTTCATGATTGATGATGAAAAGAAACTTGGAGGTGCGGATGGCGCGACAGGGATAGCCTTTTCCGCCCTTGCGACATCCGTCATGCCGTTCCATAGCGATCAATGCATGGTCGCGAGTGGGTTCGGTTTTGGAATTCTCATTTTGCAGGATATTCCAAAGACTCCGCCCCGTCATTCCAGTCGGGGGAGAGATACCGGCAGCTTTAATGAAGGTCGGAGCCAGGTCACTGAGGTTGACAAAGGCATCCGAGATTCGTCCGGGGTTCTGGACGCCATTTCCCCAGCGAATCGCAAGTGGCACATGGGTTCCAGTGTCGTAGAGACTTGCTTTTGCCCGTGGGAACGGCATTCCGTGATCGCTGGTCACCACCACAATCGTGTTGTCCAGTTCGTTCTGTTGTTCAAGCAGTTTCAGAGCACGCTGAACCATCTGGTCAAAATGCTCAACTTCGGTGTAGTAGTCAAGAATATCACTGCGAACTACCGGACTGTCAGGAAGAGACTGCGGCACCACTACCTTGGAGGGATCTTTTCCAGCTGCCAGTCCAGCACCTTGTTTGTATCCCCGATGGGGTTCATAGGTCCCGAGCCAAAAGCAGAAGGGCGCGTCTTTCGGACGCTGTTCCAGAAAGGCAGCAAAGTTGGAAGCATAGTCGAGGTTTGAAATTCCTGGCTTGGAGCTTGTCAGGTGGTTGGTCCTGTATTCCTTGCCCGCGGGATTTTCCGTTCTTCCACCCGCTTCCAGGCGGCCCGGGCTCCAGCCTTTCCCCGTAAAACCAGTGACGTAGCCTCGTTCCTCTAAGATGGCGGGGTAAGTCGCAAAGTGAGCTGGTAGGGTGCTGTGGATATTCCCGGCTTCTTCAAGACGCCAGATGTGCTGTCCCGTCAGGATCGCACTCCGTGACGGCCCGCATGTAGGTGCATCACAAAAAGCATTTGTGAATCGAATACCTTCCCTGGCAATCCTGTCAAATGCAGGAGTCTCGATAACCTGATCACCATTTGCACCGGTATGCCAATAGCTTTGGTCATCAGAGATGCAGAACAGGATGTTTGGCATTTCAGCACGTGCGAACGTTGATATGCAGGTAAGAATGCCGATTATGGTTGATGTCTTCAGGTTAAGCATATTTACTTTTCCTCATGGGGCGTATTGGTCTTTTCACCAGGGTGATAAGAATGGTGCGCCGCTTTTTTTATATCGTCTTCATAGAACCATGCCTGTTTGAACTTCTGGTTCCCAAGCAAAGTTGCCTGATCGCGAAAGTGGGGTGATCTTGGGCTTCCACTTGCCCCGAACGGGACTAACGATACCGCGCGTACTCGGTCCTTGCCAAAAGCAATGGCTGACATGTACGAACAACCGACCACGGCAAAACGTTGTGGGCGGAGTAGAGGAACACTGGGTGTTGAATAAATCGTGAATACGACTCCCAGTGGTCCCGGGGCACCCGCACAGGCCTGACTGGCAGCGAAAGGGAGCAAAGAAACACCGGCTTCCATTGTGTCGGCACTGTACGCTGTTCTTTGCAAACGATGGACCTCACCCCATGGTACTCTCCAGTCGCCATGAAGTTCCTCAAGTCGTTTCGCATCTTTCCCCAACGCGATCAGTTGTTTTCTCGGATTGTCTCTGTATTGACTTTTGATTCTCTCGGCCTGAGAGGTGCCATAAAGTTCTTCGTACCAGCTTATGCAAAGCAGAGCGACTTTCGATGTTTTGTCTGCTTTTCCATCCCACCTAATAAGTGCATCAAGGTAAGGTTCAAGCTTGGCAGCGACTTCGGGGTCGGTCTGCTTCATGCGGTTGAATTCAGTTTGCCAATTCGACTTTTGTGCCTTGGGCCAGTAAAGTGTTGAATCAAAGCACAGCTGTTGGTACCAGTCGAAACTGACATCGTTTGCAGCAGACAGCAGTTCTCTCGCAAGCTTGCTGCGACGTTTGTCTACATCCCAATCTCGAACCATGTAATTTGGGAAGTTCTGGCGTTGTGGGTTTCCAGAGTCGGTCGTGACAAAAGGCGAGCAGTTGCAGTTCTGTACGTAGCCGGACTTGGGATTCAGTACCTGCGGCAGGTCCTTGAAGAGATGAATGCCTTTCCACTGCGTCGCCGGGTTGCTTCCATCGACGGTGCGTGTCCAGTCAAACCTTTCATCTCTAATGGGTACTGCACCGTTGTAGGCATAGAAAATGTTCCCATCGCGATCAGCGTATGTCACGTTGAACATGGGAATGGCACAACGGGAGAATGCCTGCTTCCACTCTTGGAAGTTTGTGGCGCGAACCATCTCTACAGCTTGGTCCAAACGGCTAACATCAAACAGACGAGCCACTCGTGCCACGACAGCCTGTTTTCCATTCAATGACATGACTGGTCCTGTTTCAGTCTTGCGGAACGTCACTGTTCTGGTTTCGGTGACATTGTTTTCTTTGATGGAGATCAGTTCCTGCCACTCTTCTGCCTTCCGGTACTCGTCACCGAAACGATACTTGAGCGGATCTGTAGGATGACTGAACTCGATTTTCCATGAGTCGGCTACATCCGGCTGGTTCACCGTGTAAGCCCAGCCCAGATGTTCGTTGTGCCCCAGCACAGGAATGGGGTTTCCGAAGAAGCATGCACCTGAGAAACGGAGTGTTTCCTTGCTGTGCAGATGCATTTCGTAGAATTGGCCGATCCCGTACCACGGTTGGTGTGGATTGATGAATAGCATCGCCTCACCAGACTGGGTTTTTTGTGGAGCAATGGCCCAGGAATTCGAACCTATTGCCTCCCGAACATCTGACTCAAACCGGTTGGGTGGATCGCACCAGTCCCAACTGTACGTTGGAAGTGTTTGATTTCGCAAACTTAGCTGCGCGTCCTCAGGGCGCGGTTTCCTTGCTCCGCTTCCGCCGTAGGTCATGGTCAGCATCAGGTAACGGTCAATTGCCAACACATGCCACGCTTCGAAACGCTCCAGTAGACGTGGCTTGACGGATGGCTCGGTTTGCAGCCAGTGATTCACTCCGGCGGCGAAAGCTTGTAGAAGCTCTCGGCTCTCCGGTGGTAACTTGGCAAAATCGGCTTCCGAACGTCTCGCCAGCTCAAAGCTGCGCACCAGCAAATCTGTCTTCAGGCCATCCTTTCCTCTTAACTCGGCGTAACGCCCAATGGCCTGGATGGTCGTGTCCTCGAGTTGCCAGAAATAGTCCTCGGCCTGAGCATAGCCAGCCCCAAAGAGTGTGCTTTCATCGGTGTCACCGAACAGGTGTGCAACTCCCCATTCGTCGCGATGGATCGTGACTTGTCTAGCCAGTAAGTCACTGGGTGATCGGTGCTCGTTGTTTGGTGTTCCATCTGCTGCTGACGCTGTTTCAGGAAAGAAGACGAATGTGCATGTCATGCAAAGCACTGTCACCAGGCATCGGGTATCTGTCATTTGCTTTTTTGTTTGAACGAAAGTGCTGCTTGTCTGTTTCTTCGCGAGAAAGTGGATTTCAAGTTTGTTGATTTGCGTTGCTGTTAATATCCGATCCCAATGCGGCGGTAGACGTCGGCAAGGATCCAAATTGGACCGATCAAGAGAAACTGAAGGTCATTCACAAATGCAGGGCGTTTGCCTTCGATCTGGTGTCCGATGAATTGACCTGCCCACGCAAGAATGAATAACGGTATGGACCATTGCCATGTTGTAATGCCAGTCCATTGCTCTGAGTAGCTGAGGAGAACGAGCGAAATTGAAGCGATGATAAGCATTCCGATCGCAAGACTCGGGGCGAGACGCGTGTAGTAGATTGAAGCAAAAAGTACGACGGCTGTGGCGGCATTGAACAACGGACTCCAGGCTGCGATTTGCGGCGGCACTGGGATTGACCACAAAAGTCCAAGGACGCTCAATACAATGAGTGGTACACAGATAAAGTGGATCCTCTTGTTCCATGTATTCTGGTGATACCGCGAATACTGATTCAGCCATCGATCAATGGAGCGGTGCGCTGTTGGGCAGTTTGTCGCTGGAGTGGCTTGACCGCTGTTCGGATCTGGTTGGCTGTTATTTCGATCGTCTGATGCAAGTGTTGCTGGACTGCCGCTCAAATTACGTGCCGTGGGCTTTGTCACTGGAATCGGATCGCCCGTGTCTTGCGCAGCCATGTCAACTTTGCTATTTGTGTAACCCGGGGGCATGTGAGGCATCTGGCGACCGCTGGCGACATGCGAGACCCTTGCTGAAATACCAGATCCTTGCCGCAATGCGAGATCAAGGTGCGTTGTGTGCCATGTATGTTACACCATTTTTTGTAACAGGAAGTATTCAGTTACGATCGAAGCTCAACCTGTGAAGGCGTGCCAAAAAAGTTTGGGTAGTTTCAGGGCGGAGCTGTGAACGTAAAGATCCAGCAAGTCCCAGGACACTTTTTCAGGTTGCCTATGTGTCGAATACCAGATCGGTTTGGGATGCATTTTCAGCGGTGCGGAAAGGATTGTTTTCTCTGGTTGGTTGAGTAGAAAGGTATTATGAACAAAGCCAATGCCACTTTGAATGTTGGCTATGTTCGCTCCGGGAAATCCGCCCCACGGTGGCGACATCAAAGCGAAGGAAATAGCTGTCCACTGATTGATCCCGATTGTTCCGTATTGCAGTTTTCGCAATGTCTCATCAAGAAGCAACGCATGTTTGCGGCGAAATGCATTGGGGACTGTGAGGCTGGCAGCCAGAGTGCCCCAGATATCTTGATTGAAAATATTCTGAACTTGTGAGAGAAAGCCATCTTCGCTTTCCGAATCCACTACGAGTTCACCGCACACGCAGGCGAATGATTCTTCGTTAACCAGATGTGGTGTCGTTTTGGGAGCAATGTCACGTATTATGGTCCACGGCAGGAAATCAGGATTCGCTGGTTGAGTGCCCGTGAAGCGTTCAAAGCGATCCGCAGCGCCGGGGTAGTAGGCATATCGAAGTGGGATGTCGGCAAG
>JAPOKD010000935.1 GCA_029977825.1 Planctomycetota bacterium
GATGACCAAGTCACTGGCTAGAGCGCTGGCACCGGAAATTCGCGTGAATGCAGTCTGCCCGGGACCCATTGAAAGTCGCTGGATTCGGGAGGGCAATCCGGACGTGAGTATCGACGCGATGGTTGAAAATTATCCGTTGCCGAAAGCATCCACCCCCGATGATATTGCAGACGCCGTCATCTTTTTCTCAGTTGGAACCAGCATGGCGACAGGGCAATTGTTAAGCGTTGATGGTGGCCAGACACTGGGGTGATTTGGCAGCCGGGGGATGCTATGGGGGACCTTGGCCTGCTCTGAAATGAGGTGACTGACAGGTTCGGCTTGTGTCCAGATTTAACCATTGGCTCCCATACAATGTTCTCCCGTGTGGGTGGGGTGAATGTAAAGCTTTGCAACTCAGGACCAAGCTGCAGCTCAGGTAACAATCTGCCGGAGAGCTTGGCGGTGTGCCTGCTGTGACCCCAAGTGGGGGGGCGGCGGTCGGCTCCGTAAACGGGACCGGCGACAGGGCGAGTCCGCAGGTTAGTAGCAGGCGAAGCGATGTTTCTCATTTGGAAATGGTTGAAAAACACAATTTTGTCCGCCGATTGGTGCGAGGCTAATCAGACTTTTTGAATGTGTTTAGTAGACGAGAGCTTCTGTCAGTGACTAGACTGCTTCGCTGATGTGACCCCAAGGAACGTGGTTCCTTTACCCCTCCCTCGATCAAGTTGAGTGTTTTATGAATTTTAAAGTGTTTGGCGCGTTTGCTTTGGCAGCAATCATTTCCATTCCCGCCTTTGCCGCCGATGACGCGAAACAGAAAAAGAAGAAGAAAGGAAATCGGGGCCAGGCCAACGCAGCCGGGCAACTGCTCAAGCAGTTAGAAGACGTGGGGCTGTCGGAAGAGCAAGTAGCGAAAATCAAGGAGCTTGGCAAAGATGCTGCGGCCAAGATGAAGAAGATTAAAGACGATGCCGGGATCACGCTGGAATTGACCAAGAAACGTCAAGAAGTGGCCAAAGCGATGGCGGATTCCGAGAAGAAAGGTGCCGAGTTGGCCGAAGCCATCAACAAAGAAGCTGGCTTCTCCGAAGCACATGCGAAGGCTTTGAAACTTGTCAACGACGTACGTATGGAATTCAACAAGGCGGTTGTTGCTTTACTGGACGATGGCCAGAAAGAAAAGCTTCCCGCCAAAATGAAGCGTTTCGCAGGTGGAAACAAAGGCAAGGGAAAGGGCGGTAAAGGCAAGAAAAAAGAGAAACCTGCTCCCGCGGCCAAGTAAAGCCATCGACTACAGGTAGTGAGACGCTCACGCAGAATTACCAATGCCGACTCGAAGTATGCTCTCCAAAGCTTGCTTCAAGTCGGTTTTTTTTAATCATCAGCGGCGTGGTAAGATCAGACAGTTTCTTTTTCTGCCTTCAAATATGTGTTTGCCTGTAGAGTCGATGTCCGCTCTTAGAACTGTGCATCGGTTGAAGTTGAGGCCAGGCCGGTAATGATGTAACCGGACATGGAGTTCTATCCCAATTTTTGAGCACTCGACTTACTGGGGTGTAGCCCCATGTTTCCCGGTGGGGTGTGCTGCCTCTCCTGGAATGAACTTGGGGACATGTTTCTTTGATGAACGGTTACAGATACAAAGGATCGTCAGGACGCGCGTCAGAGTAGCCGCAATGATTTGTTACATTGTGATGCAGCCGTTGAATCCCGTAGCGGTTGTGTCAGCCTTCGACTGGCGTTTCCCAGAGTAGCGCGAGGATTTTTTTAACATGACTGCAATTCCGCATACACGCATCCAACTTCCGAACTTGAATCCACAGCATGAGAATTTTGCTGTGGATGCTGTGGATGCCATCCTTGCGCAGGCCATGGAGTGTTCAGCGTCAGATGTTCATCTACAGCCGCGAGCTGGTGGCTGGGAGATTTTGTACCGGATCGATGGTGTACTTGCCGTGGCAGGTGTTCTGGCGGGCGGGGGCTCGGGGGATCCTGTGGCACGGTTGATGGTGCTAGCCGGGTTGCCAACCTATCGTAGTGGAACGCCGATGGAGGGCCGGCTGGTTTGGGATGTGAAAGCTGATCCAAACGCTCAAGATGAACGAGTCTCAATGCGATTGGGAGTGTTCCCCACGGTACACGGGCCGCGAGGGGTTGTGCGTATTTTGCGTCGGGACGAATCGCACCAGAGCATCTCTCTGCTGGGGCTCGATCAGCAGCAGCAGCACACTCTTGCGTCCCTCTGCGATCAAACAAGCGGGCTGGTGCTGCTGTCTGGACCCGCAGGAAGTGGAAAGACCACAACGATGTACGCACTTCTGCGAGAAATTGCTTCAAGGCTACCTCAGCGGAGTGTAATGACAATTGAAGATCCCGTCGAAACTGTTGTTGAATCCATCAGTCAAAGTGAATTGGATCCCGTTAGCGGATTGACTCTCGCCAGCGCGTTAAAGAGTGCGGTTCGGCAGGATAGTGAAGTCCTGC
>JAPOKD010000131.1 GCA_029977825.1 Planctomycetota bacterium
ACGGAAGAGTTCACGGGCGATTTTGTTTTAAAGTTGGAGTTTCGTGCTACTCCGAACGCTGATAGCGGTGTTTTTATTCGTGGCCCACAATTGCAATGTCGCGATTTTCCTCTTGCTGGACCGTACAAGAATCTCAAACAGTTTCGCCAGGGAGACTGGAATGAACTTGTGATTACTGTCAAGGATTCTGTCGCATACTGCACATGTAATGGCGAGGTCATCGAGGAGGCACTGAAAATCCCAGAGTCCGGGCCAATTGGACTTGAGGGTGACCGTGGTCAACTTGAGTACCGACGCCTGCAAATCAAGCGACTTTGACCTGTTGCGATCAACCATCACAAACTGAGCCGCTGGCATTGACTGTGGCGATGGGACAAGGCTGACAGTGGTCTGACTGGCAAATTTGGTAAACTGCTTTGGCCCAAAATGGCAGGCTTGACTGATTGCTGTTTTTGTCACGCATTCGCGTGGGGCAGGAAGCATCGGGCCGTAAGTTGGTGTTGTATGGGCTGGTGTGCCTCGGGTTGGCTGGTTTTGCGTTGGGCCGACGGCCGTTTTTCTTGCGGCTGTCAGGCTGTCCCGGGTTTCCGTCATCGGCTGACCATCTAGAATCTCGGCTCCCGATTGTTTCTCTTACTTGCATCTGATTGCCCATGCCTCGATACAACCCCTCCGAAATAGAACCCCGTTGGCAGGCATACTGGGATAAACATGCGACCTTCAGGACGCCTGATCAGGCGGGAGAAAAGAAACGCTATATCCTCGACATGTTTCCCTACCCAAGCGGTGATGGCTTGCATGTAGGGCATCCCGAGGGTTACACGGCAACTGACATTGTTGCGAGGTTTTCGCGGGCTCGTGGTGAAACAGTGCTGCATCCCATGGGGTTTGATGCCTTTGGGTTGCCAGCAGAGGAGCACGCGATCAAAACGGGTGAGCACCCGCGGATTCAAACCCAGCGAAATATCGATAACTTTACCCGGCAATTGAAAATGCTCGGATTCAGTTACGACTGGGATCGGATGGTTTCAACCACGGATGAGGATTACTTCCGCTGGACCCAGTGGATTTTCCTCGTGTTGTATGACACCTGGTTTGATGCTGATGCTCAAAAAGGACGCCCCATTGCGGACCTTCCTGTCCCCGCAGAGGTGGAAGCTCAGGGTGCCGAAGCTGTCGGCAAGTATCAGGACCAGCACCGCTTGGCCTATCAAGATGATGCCTTGGTCAACTGGTGCCCCGCGTTAGGAACGGTGCTGGCTAATGAAGAGGTGCAAGATGGGAAAAGTGAACGGGGTGGACATCCGGTCAAACGAATTCCACTGCGGCAATGGATGTTGAGAATCACGTCGTATGCCGAACGGCTGCTGGATGGACTGGATGATGTCGATTGGCCCATTGGAATCAAGAAGCTGCAGCGAGATTGGATTGGACGCAGCACGGGGGCTGAGGTCGATTTTTACGTCGGTGATGAGGAGGCATATGGAGCGTGGGCCGAATCCCGGCGGACGAGTGGATTCTGCGCCGAGCCCGATGCATCGGTGTTGCGGGTGTACACGACCAGGCCCGACACGTTGTTTGGCGCCACCTACATGGTTGTGTCGCCCGAGCATGAGATGCTTGATGAGTTGACAACTGAAGTGCAGGGTGAAGCAGTCCGGAGTTATTGCGAGAAGGCATCGTTCAAGAGTGATCGTGAACGTACGGACGGTGATCGTGTGAAGACCGGTGTTTTCACTGGCAGCTATGCTACGAATCCGATCAATGGCGAGAAGGTTCCCATCTGGGTCGCTGACTATGTACTGGCCGGCTACGGTACGGGTGCCATCATGGCCGTACCCGCGCACGATGAACGTGACTTTGAATTTGCCAAGCAATTCGATCTGAAGGTGGTTCCGGTGGTGGATCCACCGCAGGACCACCCGGAACGCGCCGCAATCATGGCGGGTGACGTTTGTTTTGTTGCCCAGGGCAACGCCATCAATAGCGGTGATTTTGACGGACAGAAAACCAACGATGTCAAAGCTGCGGTCACGGCGATGTTGAACAGAGAAGGACTGGCCGCTGAAGCTGTCAATTACAAGTTGCGAGATTGGTTGTTTTCCCGACAGCGATTCTGGGGTGAACCGTTTCCAATTTTGCATGAAGTTGATCGTGAAGGCAATTTGACGGGAGTCAAACGTGCTGTGCCTGAAAGTCAATTGCCCGTCCGGTTACCAGAACTCGAAGACTTCAAGCCGCATGGCCGCCCCGAACCACCGCTTGCTAAAGCAGATGACGAGTGGCTGTACGTCACGCTCGACGGAAAACGTTATCGCCGGGAAACAAATACAATGCCACAATGGGCGGGCTCATGTTGGTATTACCTGAGATACATCGATCCAAAAAATGATCAGGCGATGATTGATCCGGCGCTCGAAAAAGTGTGGATGCCAGTGGACCTTTATGTAGGTGGAGCCGAGCATGCAGTGCTGCATCTGTTGTATTCGCGTTTCTGGCATAAAGTGCTTTATGACCGTGGCCACATCAGTTGCCCTGAGCCTTTTGGGAAACTTGTCAATCAAGGCATGATTCTTGGGGAGGTTGAGTTCAGCGGGTATGTTGACGAGGATGGAATCGCTGTTTCCAGTCACGAGGTAAAACGTAATGCCGAGGGCGAAAGGGTGCGCGCAAATGGCGACGTTGTTTCGTCCGTTACACTTACCGAAGAGCAGGTCGAAAAGAAGGGCGAAGGTTTTGTGTTGAAAGACAATCCAGCCATCAGGATTGATAGTCGTGCCTTCAAAATGTCCAAGAGTCGTGGGAATGTTGTCAATCCGGACGAGGTCGTACGCGAGTATGGAGCTGATTCCCTCAGGCTGTATGAGATGTTCATGGGACCTCTGGAAGCGACCAAGCCATGGGCAATGACTGGTGTTGGTGGTGTCAGAAATTTTCTGGATCGTGTCTGGCGAATGATCGTTGACCCCAAAGCAGATGAACTTGTGGTCTCGGATGCTATTGGTGATCAGCCATGCGATGCTGATCAGAAACGGATGTTGCACGCCACGATCAAGAAGGTCACCGAGGATACCGAATCATTGAGCTTCAATACTGCCATTGCGCGGATGATGGAGTTCACCAACTTCTTTACGAGGGCAAAGTCGCGTCCCAAGGAAGCGATGCAGCAGTTTCTCATTCTGCTGAATCCTTACGCACCACACCTTGCCGAGGAACTTTGGCAGATCCTTGGGGGGGAGGAATCCATCGCGAAACAGGCATGGCCTGCGTGGGAGGCGGAAGCGCTAGTCGAATCGAGTATTGAGGTGCCCGTTCAAGTCAACGGAAAGGTAAAAGCAAAGATTCGCGTTGCTCCCGATGTGAGTAAAGATGATCTGCACAAGGCTGCCCTCAGCGACGCAAAGGTTCAGGCACTTTTGGAAGGTAAAACAGTCGTCAAGGAGATTGTGGTGCCAGGACGTTTGGTAAATCTTGTTGTTAAGTAAAGCTTTGTGGTCTCGCCTTCCCGCAGGAGTCGGGCTGATTTGACGCGTTGAGAGCGTGGCCACCGTTGTGTATCACGGCCCGATTGCACGCCTTTTTTCCACGCTGAGCTGTTTTGCGATGTAACAGGGCAGTGTCGCGATCATTATGGTGCAGGACATGCCATGGTGATGCTTTTCCCCTGGTGGTTAACCTCTGTTTTCGCGTGGAACTTGATGCCGTCGTCGTTCGGGTGACCTGCGGCTAAAACCAAAAAATAACGCCAGCAACCAACCATCAAGGGGCTGGCTGCTGGCGCTTCTGGTTCAGAACCTGGTGCAACGCTTTCTAGTTCTCGAACTCAATGATCTCGAGGTCTTCATTGGACTCGGCGAGTTCGTCGATCACGTCAAAGCCAATGCTCGTGTTGGCAACATTCAGCTTTTTTAATTTGGGCAGGCTGCCGAGTTTTCGGAAACTGTCATCGCTGAGTTGGGTCCCGGCTACGGTCAGATCTTCAAGGTTCGTCAGCTTCATGAGGGTGTCAATTGACTCATCAGTGAGGGTGGTCGCCTTCAGGTTCAGTGCTCTCAGTTTGGTGAGCCCACCAAATTGATTGAATGCATCATCGTTCAACTTGGTTTCCCATAGCGTCAAAACTTCCAGGTTTGGCATTTGGCCGATCAATTTCATTCCCTCAGGACTCACTAGTCGACATTCGCTGATATCCAGATAATTCATGTTTGGCAGCTTGGCGATGATCGCCATACCGGCGTCATCAAGCGACGAGTCTCTCAGTTCAAGTCGTGCGAGTTGACTGAGATTTTGGATATTCTTCAGTCCTTCCCCTGTTACATCCGTGCCTCGAATACGAAGGCGTTTCAGATTGGGAAAATTGGCGACGCTTGCCATGCCAGCGTCGGTCAGCTTTGTGTAATCCATCTGCAACGATTCGAGCGTGGTTGTGTCGGCCAGTGAAGCCATTGCGGCGTCGCTGATCGTGGTGCAGTAATTTGCATTCAGTGACTTGAGCGGGAGACCCGCGACATTTGCAATTCCTTCGTCGTTGACGTTAGCTTTTTCAACCTGCAAGTCTGCAAGGCGGGGAAGGCTGGCTAGATGCTTCAGGCCTGCATCACCCACGTTGGTATTACGAAGGTCGATTGCTCTCATTTTGTTCAGCGGTTTCAGGTTCTGCATTCCTTCGTCACTGACACCAGTACGGCGAAGAAACAGTACCTCGAGGTTGGTCAGGGTTGCGAGGGCTTCCAAGGTAGGGTCGCCGATGGCCGAATTTGAAAAATCAGCACGCTTCAGCATGCCCAGTTCGGCAAGTGCTTCCATTCCCTCATCTGTCACACCGGGGCCGGAAAAGAGCGCGACCTGTGTGTTAGGAACACCATTCAGGTTAGCCAACGCATCGGTTATCGGTTCGTCTGAGACGATTGACAGTTCCGTGACCAAACCATCGGAATTCCGCGTCAAGGCGAAGCCGGCCTTTTCCAAAGCTGCGATCTTCTCGGGATTCTCCGGGAACTGGGACAGTTTGCTTGGACCGCCCGAGGAAACAGGGGGGACAGGTGAAACGGCAGGTGTGGCGGGTTTGTTTTCTCGGTCACAGCCGATGAGGATGCTCAAGCTGAGGGTGCAGAGAAGTGCTAGAACTTGAAAAAAACGGGCTTTTTGCATGGTCAGTGGTCTGTAGGGGGTGAGTCTGCGTGGGCACGCAAGAACGGCGAAAACGGCTCAGAACAGCTGTTTTCACGTTCCACGTATCGGTTTGTAACGCGAGCAGCCAGAAAGACAGCCCATGAAAGCTGTCAGTAGGAGTCGCGGAGGGCTCAATAACTGACAGGTTAGACTTTTCGGGCGGTGCTGGCAACGAATCATCCGCGGCCCATTGGTACGAAAATCATTGTTGAAAACGGGGCAGGTTGCTATGTTATGCCTACACATACCTTTGCAATAACGGATCGATTTGATCCATCAATAACACCGTTGAGGGAAATTCATGAGCAGAAAAAGCACAAGACGTAAGTTCATCGGCCAGTCAGCAGCGCTGACCGCCGGGGTTGGATACTGGGCAGGTACCAGCCCAAATCTGATGGCTCAGACGTCAGCTTTGCAGGCCCCTGCCGCAGCATGCGTTGGCGTGGGTGGTAAAGGCGGTAGCGACACCAGTCACATCAGCGAGAACGGTGTCTCGATCGTTGGTTTGTGCGATGTCGACGGAAATACTCTCACCAAGAAGGGACGTGAGTTCCCTGATGCCAAACAGTTCCAGGATTTCCGCGAAATGCTGGAAAACCTCGGCGATAAAGTCGACATTGTGACCGTCAGCACACCTGATCACTGTCACGCTGCTGCAGCCGTGCGAGCCATGCGAATGAAAAAGCATGTCTACTGCCAGAAGCCACTCACCTGGTCGATTGGTGAAGCACGGATGATGCGCGAAACCGCCGAAGAGAACGGCGTTGTGACCCAGATGGGTAATCAGGGTACCTCCGAGAATGGACTTCGCGAAGCGGTTGAAGTCATTCGCAGTGGTGCGATTGGTGACGTCGAGTCGGTTCACATCTGGTCCAACCGTCCTGTATGGCCGCAGGGCATTGGGCGACCTGACGGTGCAGATCCCGTTCCTGAATCCCTCAATTGGGATGCTTGGATTGGGCCTGCTCCCATGCGTCCGTTCAAGAATGGCGTTTATCATTCCTTCAAATGGCGTGGTTGGGTTGACTTCGGTACGGGTGCGTTGGGTGACATGGCATGTCATACCACCAACATGCCCGTCATGGCTCTCAAGCTTTGGGATCCGATCGCTGTGACTGCCGTCAAGAATCCAGGACTGTTTGAGGGAGAGACCTTCCCCGGCAGCTCGTCCCTGATGTTCGAATTCCCCGAGCGTGATGGCTTGGCACCTTGCAAGTTCTACTGGTACGACGGTGGAAATCTTCCCGGTGACGATATCATCTCGCAACTGCCGGACTCCTTCCAGAAACGGATTGATCAGCAAAAGAAAAATCCAAACCGGAAAACGAGTGGTGCTGTGGTCGTTGGTAGCAAGGGCTTGCTCTTTTCGCCCGATGATTATGGGGCCAAGTACTACCTCCTGCCCGAGGACAAGTACAAGGACTTCAAAAAGCCGGAACAGACGCTGCCGCGTATCCCATTCAAAGGTGGTGGCGATCAAAGGCAGAAATGGGAGTTCGTAAGCACCATCAAAGGTGAGTATGAGCCAGGTACCATGTCAAACTTTGGCTATGCGGGACGGCTTACCGAAACCATTCTTGTCGGTAACCTCGCGATGCGTGCCGGTGAAGGCCAACGCATTGAATGGGATGCAAAGACCTTGACCAGCCCGAATGTTCCCGAAGTGAATAAGTTCGTGAATCGCGACTACCGTAAAGGTTGGGAGATCTAGGCGGTAAGTCTGGTTCATTCCACCCGAATAGCGTTACAGGCTGGTGCAGTTATCTGACTGCACCAGCTTTTTTGTTGAAAAAACGTGGGGACAACACGATGAAACGCGGCTGAGGCTGAAAGTCCCGGGCAAGATGAACGTCCGGAAACTGGCCGGTGGGCGAATTTCCTGAACCGATGCATCATGGTCTGGCAGATTCCTGACAGCATTCATATGTCTCTTGCCAGAAAGGATCCCTGGTAAACCCGATTCGTTGACCGCCTTTTTTTGTCCTGTTGCCGCAAAACATGCGTTAGCCTTGCTAGAATGAGAAGCGAAAACGCTGATGTCTGGTAGAGACATTAGAAGGGTATCGTTCGCTCAGAGAGTGTGAAAAGTGATGAATAGGTGGCTCGTCGTTATTGGTTTTTTGTGGGTCGCAACCCTGAACTCCAACTTGGTTGCTGGTGACCTTACCGATCAGAAATGTAGTGAGTTGATTGCAGAACTGCAGCCGGGTAAAGATGCGGTTTGGCGTACTATCCCGTGGAAGTTGTCTGTGCTGGAAGCTAGGGCGATGGCAGTCAAACAGGATAAGCCAATTTTCATTTGGGCAATGGATGGGCATCCGCTCGGCTGTACCTGAAATAACGGAGTTGTCGACCGTGAGTCGACATTTGCCCAACCTGAAATCGTCGAACTTCTCAAAACATCATTCGTTCCAGTAGCGATTGATCAGGCTTGTCAGCGGCGCCAGAAGGACGCAGAAGGACGACTGTACCGCAGGATAGCTGGACAAGGCCCCCGCAGTAATTTCCAGAATACTACGCAGGGTTTTTACATCGCATCAGCTGCCGGGAAACTTTTGTTGTACAACAACAACCGCGATCCCGAAAAACTTCTGCGGCTGATGCGGCAAAGCCTGCGGGAGTATGAACTGGGTACGTTTGCGTTTGATCGCGCTCAGGTAATGGCAGAGGTTAACGCTGGAAAAAGGGCAGACCCGGATGCCCGATACACCTTGTCACCTCCCGAAGGTGGTCTTGTCGTGCGAGTTCATGCGAAAGTGCTGGATGGATACGACGCACCCACCAGCGATAGCGAGGCCGTTTTTCAAACAGCGCTTTCACGCGATAATCTGTGGATCACCGCGAAAGAACAGGAAGCACTGGTCGCAGGCGAAGTCCCGTCCGCCTTGCAACGGCGTATTGCCAGATTTCACTTGGTCGACAACACCCGCGGTGAGCCACCAATGTGGAAAACCGATGAAATCAAATCGATGCGTCTTGTGCTTGAAGATGGAAAGCTAGTGGGTGCGGTTCACTTGGAAACTGCCGACGGTTCACGGGGTTATCAAGCTGAATTGCGAGGTCACATCAAGCATGTTGGCAGTGCGATCACTGAGTTTGAACTGGTTGCGTTGGGGCAGTTTTTCGGCGAGGGAACGTACACGCGGAATGCTCCGGAGGGAAAGTTTCCATTCGCAGTCGCCTTTAAGTTGGCCGATGGGACTGATGTTGCAGATGCAGTTGCTCCACAGGGAGCAAGAGGGTGGCTGGACGGCTACATCAAGTAGCAGGTTCGATCGCATTCCTTTGGATTTTAAAATCGCGATGCGCGACGGTGGTGTTTGCGGCAGAGACACCTTCAGGTGGAGTGTCTGGTCCGGTCATTCGACATTCAGCAGGCGACTGCCGGAGTCCATTGCTGTGACCGAGCCAATTTTCACAAGCGGTCGAAGTTGAGCGTGATCAATGGCCGAATTGAGCTGTTCTGCGCTGGCATCCGACATCCCCAGCAATAATCCGCCGCAGGTCTGGGGATCAAATAACAGTTCAAAAGCCGGGGCTTGTCGAACTGCTGAAGACGCGTCGATCTTTGCAACCGCGAGGCGGTTGCTCGGTGCCAGACTGCTTTGAATGCCCGCCGCAATGGCATCCGCTGCTCCTGGCAAATGGGGAATTCTACCAAGGTTTACCGTCGCGGCGGTCTCACTCGCTTCGAGCATCTCGATTAGATGCCCAGCCAGACCAAAACCTGTGATGTCAGTGCCAGCGGTTGCACCGCTGTTGATCGCCAACGCGGCATATTCGTGCTGACGCTCGAGCATCGCCTGTACGAGTTGGGAATAATGCTCAGCCGAGCATCGGCCACGCATATGCGCGGCCAGCAGAACTCCGATCCCGAGCGGCTTGGTCATGTAGAGCCCGTCGCCCTGTTGCAGGTTCTGCTTTTCGAGCAGTTGCTTGCTCACTGCATTTCCTATGACCGTAAATCCGATTTCCAGTCGAGGTCCCTCGATCGTGTGTCCGCCAACGATGGAGGCCCCCATGGCGTCAAATTCGCGTTTTGCCCCGGCAAGTAACTCGGATAATGTTGCTTCTTGGGGGCTTGGTGGACCTTCAGGGACCACGACATTTGATAACGCGTGTTTCGGTAACGCACCGCTGGCCACAATGTCGCTCGCGGCATGGAGGGCGGCTACACGTCCAGCTAGGTAAGGGTCCATGAATGGGCTGGTGAAGAAATCTGTTGAGGCCACGATTTTGTGGTTCTCTGTTTCGCCTACCAATGCTGCATCGTCAAAGCGAATGTCACCAGCCGCTGGTAGAGCCGAGCTTAAAAGGCCAGCGCCGACTTTGCAGCCGCAGCCGCGACATTGCATGGGCTCATCCTCCGCCATCGCAATTGGCTCAAACATCTGCATGAATTTTGTATCAATCGAGTGTTTCAGCCTCATCAGCCACTGGCCCGACTTTGAGATTCCTTTCCATTGCCCAATTGCACTGCCGTCACCCGTGTTAAGTAATTGCAAAAAACTGCGTTGCGGTTTGTATTTCAATGGCGGCGCGTCAGCCAGCAGGCGTTGTAAGTTTTCCCAAAGCACGGGACCCTGGCGTACCGCATATACACCGGCTTTGGGTGTTGGAGTGCGTTGGATGGTGCCTGAATCACCCACGGCGAACACTCGGGGATTTGTGATTGTCTGCAGTGTGGGAAGAGTCAGCAGAAAACCACGGTCGTCTGTTTCGAGTTGCAATTGAGATAGCAACTGCGGTGCCGCTGCTCCTGTAGACCAGATCACCAGATCTGCAGGGATTTCCTCACCATGCTCGGTGTTCAGGGCATGTGGCTGGACAGATTTGATTTTGGCATGCGTAAACGCAGTGATCTGTCGACGCTGTAACGCATCCATGGCGAGGCGGCGAGTTGCGGTATTCGCATCGGACAGAATCTCGGGACTACGAGTCACAATTGACAGGGCAAATCGTCCCTTCCAATGCTGTTCAAGAAACGCGGGTAGGCAGAAAGCAATTTCAACGCCGGCGGCCCCGCTCCCCGCGATGGCAACTCGCAACGTTCGATTGCACACAGTACGTTGCAAGTTCTCCAGACTCTTTTGTAATCGATGCAGAAAGGATTGCATCGGTTTGATTTCAACGACGTGTTCGTATTTAAGTTCCACGTCGTCACGAACGGCAGTCGAACCAATTCCGATTGACAGAAGGTCATACCGCATTGGAGGACGATGTTTGAACAGAATCTGCTGACTTTCCGGGTCAAGGCCTGTGACCGTTTC
>JAPOKD010000564.1 GCA_029977825.1 Planctomycetota bacterium
AGCCCTCCCGATGGCCAGAAGTAAGAAGAAAGCTGAAACGATTTTTCTCGTGTGTGAAGAGTGCGGCGACTACAACTATTCCGTCAGGAGAAAGCCCGGCGGAGAGAAACTTCGCGTCAAAAAGTATTGCCCGCGTTTGCGAAAGCACACTTTCCATGGCGAGAAGAAGAAATAAAGCGATCAATGTATGGCCGGTCGGACTTCTCCTTGTGAACAGTCCACGCGGTATCTGAACCCAGTCCCGCAATGAGTGTGGCACGCCTTGTGTCGTTCGTCGAACCGGCCTTTGAATCTGTGGGTCGTTCGCTTTGATACACCCTCCGGGCAATATCGGCAGTTTCGCGAAATGGATCGGGTTCTTGCATGTCAGCGCTGCCATTTGATGGTAGCCGAATGGGCAGCGACAGAGTTTCGAGTCCAAGCGGTTCACATCCACAGGATTCAGGGATGAAACGACAGTGGAAAATCATCCCACACGATGCTGATCGTGTGGAGAATTTGATGAATTCGGCAAAGCTGCCGGCTGTGGTCGCACAGCTTTTGGTGAGTCGGGGTATCTACACCGCTGAGGATGCTTCACGTTTTCTTGATACCAAGCTGATGGGTTTGAGAGATCCTCAGGAATTGCCTGGAATTCCAGAGGCGACTTCGATTTTAGTGGAAGCGATCGAAAACAAAACTCCCATCGTGATCTACGGTGACTACGACTGTGATGGAATGACAGGGACAGCCATTCTGGTGAATGGTCTTAGGCTTTTTAATGCCGATGTGAGCTACCATGTTCCCAATCGTCTGGAAGACGGTTATGGCCTCAATGAAGAAGCGATTCGCAAACTGGCTGACCGAGGCAAGAAAATTATCGTTTCGGTCGATTGCGGAATCACCAGTGTTGCCCATGCTGAGTTATGTAAGGAATTGGGTGTGAAGTTGGTGATCACGGATCACCACACCATTGGCGAGCAATTACCTGATGCAGATGCCATTGTGCACCCGCGTTTGCCAGGGACTGCTTATCCGTTTGGCGAACTTTGCGGTGCGGGTGTAGCGTTCAAACTTGCTTGGTCGTTGTGTCAGGCAATTTGTGGAGCAAAGAAAGTAACGGAACGAATGCGCCGGTATCTGATGCAATCGTTGTCCTTAACTGCCATAGGAACGGTCGCTGACGTTGTGCCATTGTTGGATGAAAACCGTATTTTGGTTGAGCATGGCATTCGCATGCTGAGGGCAGAGCCGTTGCCCGGTCTGACGGAGTTGATGAAGGTTACCAAACTTGACCAGGTTGAGAGCCTTAATACCGAGAGCATTGGTTTCAATATTGCTCCGAGGTTGAACGCTGCTGGGAGACTTGGGCAAGCTCAGTTGGCAGTTGAATTGATGACCATTTCAGCTGGTGAGCGGGCGACGCAGTTAGCTGAGTACATCCATCAACTCAATACGACGCGGGACAGTCTGCAACGTAGTGTTTATCTGGCGGCAGACAAACTCGCCAAGTCCGAGTTCCAGCCAGAGAGTGATCCTGCGTTAGTCCTCGCTGGGGTTGGCTGGCATCAGGGCGTCATCGGTGTTGTTGCGGGACGCTTGGCCGATAAATACGCCAAACCGGTTTTTGTGATTTCCTTGGATGGAGCCGGCAAAGTGGAGGCCGTTGGTTCAGGTCGTGTGGGTGGAACGAACATCAATCTTTATGACGCGCTCTGCGAATGTGACCATCGCTTGGTTCGATTTGGTGGACACAAGGCCGCTGCCGGTTTGACAATCAGTGAACGTGAGATCGATGCTTTTCGCGGTGACTTCAACGAAGCGGTCGCCAAGCAATGGAACGACAAGGAAATTGTGCCTGAAATCGTGATTGATGCTGAAGCAACACTGGGTCAATTGAATCTTGAGGTGCTCAAGCAGATGGATATGCTAGCCCCATTTGGAGCTGCCAACCCAAGACCCGTGCTCTATTGCAGAAATGTGGAGCTCGATGAACCTGCACGGAAAATGGGTGGAGGCGATCGGCACCTTACGGTTAATCTCCGCCAGGGGAACAAAGTGATCCGCGGTGTTGCTTTTGGTGCCGGTGATTGGTGCGATGAGCTCAATGCGACTGAAGGACCGATTGAAATTGCCTACCGCCCCGTTGTGAATGATTTTCGTGGATTCAGAAAAGTCGAATTGCATCTTGTCGACTGGCGGCCAGCGACAACACTGGCTGCAGTTTGAATCTCGATGCTTGCACTCGGCGAGAATTTGTTGACTGAGTGCCAGCTTTGTGACGGTGAACCGGCGCACCTGTTAGTCTGAAAGCGAAGAGTTGTTGTTCAACAGCTTGCAGCGACATCGCAGGAGATTAGCCAATGACGCAGTCGATCTTCCGGTTTGGCGTTCCATTTTTGGTTGTCCTGTTTGCTCTTTGGATGTTCACTGCGGTACCCAAGGAATCACCTGCCACACCTTCACCCGGGACGCTTGACCAAACTCGCGACAGTGCAGGGACGCCCGCAGGTACGTACCAATTGGCTACCTTTGCGGGAGGATGTTTCTGGTGCATGGAACCGGCGTTTGATAAGGTTGAAGGTGTGCTTGAGACCACTGCTGGATATACGGGAGGCCGTACAAAAAATCCGACTTATGAGCAGGTAAAGACAGGGCGCACAGGGCACATCGAATCGATGCAGATCCGTTTTGATCCCGATCGCGTGTCATACGAGTCGCTGGTATCTCTGTTTTGGCACAACGTGGATCCCACACAGGCGAATGGTCAGTTCTGCGACAAGGGTAATCAGTATCGCACGGCGATCTTTACTCACGATGAAACGCAGGAAAAAGTTGCACAAGCTACTCGCACTCGTGTTGGGGAGGAACTTGGCAAACAGATTGAGACACAAATCATCAAAGCAGAAAAGTTTTATCCCGCAGAAGAATACCACCAGAATTACTACAAAAAGAATCCAACCAAGTACAAGTTTTATCGTTGGAAGTGCGGTAGGGATGCACGTTTGGATGCCGTATGGGGCAAGATGGCAAGACAATTGTAAGAAGATTCTGGTTGTGGGTTGCGGAGTCAGGTTGACTCGCATCAGATATCAGTACGTTAAGTCCAAAGCGTCTCTTGAAGCATCGTTCGGGTTTGTTAATAACTACAGATCCTCTGCTCCCCGTTTTCCTTTTAGAGAATGATAAATGCCTGAAGCGCTCCGCACCCGAATAGCCTCACTTGATTGCATCGTTGTTGATGGTGGTGCTGAACCAAGCATTGGTGTTGTGATTTGTCACGGATATGGGGCTTCGTACGATGACTTGGCCGGTCTTTCGAATGAATGGATCAGTTTATTGGGTGATCACGGCGGAAAGTTCCGGTTCGTATTTCCGGATGCACCGAACTCACTGGCAGAATTGGGAATGCCTCAGGGACGCGCATGGTGGCCCATCAATATGGCTCGCCTGGCCGAGGCCGTGCAGGCAGCAGACTTTGAGGAATTGCATGAGCATGAACCGCCCGGAGTCACGGAAGCTCGATCAGCGCTGTGCGAGACCATCGCAGAGGTAAAAAGCCAATTAGCAGGAGATAAGACCCCGTTGGTGTTGGGGGGATTTTCTCAAGGAGCAATGCTGGCCATGGATACCGCGCTGCGGGGTAGCATCGCAGCTCCGCAATTGCTCATGCAATTCTCAGGTACTGTGATCTGTCGTCATCAGTGGCAGCAAGCAATGGAGCGTTTGAATGGGACTGCAGTCTTTCAGTCACATGGAACCATCGATCCGATTCTACCTTATGCAAGCGCGGAAGTTCTCAATCAGATGATGCTGGACGCGGGTGTCGAAAATCACTTTCATTCATTTCAGGGGCCACACACGATCGACATGGAATCAGTGACGTTGACTGCGGAATTGTTACGAAATCTGGCAGGTTAATGACTGTATTCCGTTCTTTGCATTTCATTCGTCAATGTCAAAGATCGTAAACTCATCTTCACGCCTGCGGTTTCTCAGAAATGAAGAACGTTTGACACTTTGGTAGGCGAGTGCCGACGTGTTGTAGATTGAAGTGTGGTCCACAACTTGTGCGTTGGCTCTATCCAGTCCCTCTATACAACTGGTCACCAGGTAGGCTTGGCTGAGGTCTTCCTCGGCGGTGATGCTGTTGACTAGTTTGCGGGTCGCGTCGAGCAGTTCGCGTTCTCGACACGCAAACTGACGAATTTTGTCAGCAGACGGTTTGCGTGGATCAATGATCGCAAGCGAGTCCTCTGCGGTTTGGCTGATTTCTCTCAGTCTCTGTCGTTCAAACTTTGGGTCAAATGACTTCGGAATGGAGTCCGCCAGATGGGTGACAATGACATGTCGATTCGTTAGCTGCCGCTTCAGTTCCCCGAGTTCGGCAGTGCTGCGTTTCGAGAGCTCCTTCA
>JAPOKD010000132.1 GCA_029977825.1 Planctomycetota bacterium
AGATTTTAAAGCAAACATGAGCAGGAGAACAAAACAGGCAGATCATTGTGATTCTTGAGAATCAATCTGGAGAGTTTTTTTGAGTGACCATGAATTCAACCACCACATCAACGCCTGGGTGGTTGTTGGAGCACTTGTTGGTAAAGTTTCTTGTAGTTGGCGACTTCCCTTTCCTGTGAATATTCCTGCACGGCAACTTCTCTGGCTTTCTGTCCAAGTCCTGCTGCTTCATCACGATGACCAGCAATGTATTTGAGTTGATTACCCATCGCGAGCGAATCGCCCGCTGGAGCAATCCAGCCTGTCACGCCCGGTCGAACCATGTCGGGCACCCCACCAGCGTCGAAACCAACCACGGGGATGCCGGTCGCGAGTGCCTCAAGGCATGTGAATGGAAGGTTGTCCTCAAGGGATGGCATGACAAAAACATCACAAGCGGAATGAATGAGAACCATTTGCTGTACATCGCGGATGAATCCCATCATCCGCAACTCAGGGAGTGCATGCTCGACTTTCGGTACGCCACCTCCACCAAACATCAATCCCAAGGTGTTTGGCAAATCTGCTATTACCTCAAGTGATTTTAAAAGGGGTGCCAAACCTTTTCGTCGATTCCGTATGTCGGCAGCACCAAAGGAGAATACGAAAGCATCTTTATCAATCCCCAGTTGTTCACGGGCCTCTTGTTTGTTGACAGGTTTGAACACATCCATCGAAAGCCCGTACGGGATATGATGGAAAGCTTGGGCCTGTCCGAAGATTGGACTTTTCTTGCTCTGTTCCGTCATCCAGTGGCTGACTGTGACGACATGAAGGTTCACGTCACGCAAGGCTTGCATCTTGGTAGAGAAAGCATGTCTGCTGATGTCGTCAGGCCCGCGATTTGGAAGCTGCGGGCAATTTCCGCAGTGTTGGATGAATTGCTCACATCCTTCGGTGAAATGACAACCACCGGTGAAAGGGTTCATATCATGAAGCGTCCAGATGACCGGTTGGTGCTTCGGCAGTGATTGGAAAAAGCTGGTGTAGTCGATGAACTTGGCGACCCAGTGCAGGTGGATGATATCGTTGGGCTGAGGCTCAACGTCGGCTGGCGGCCAAGGTGTATGAGGGGCTCCGCGGGGCGACGTGAAAATTTCTTGTCCGGGATCCCTGCCGCGAATCTTCTTTTTGAAGATCTGACGATCGATGCGATGGCTTATTTTTCGCTTCAGCTTGTCCATACCACTGATATTCCAAGTCAGCGGCTGGCAGCCAGCTTGTTGCAGTTGTCTGATTTCAGAGCCGACCTTGAGGCCAGCTGGGTAGTGGAGGCGGGAATTCACTCCGGCCTTCCGGAGGCCATCCTGCAGATGTGTTGCTCCATTGGCAGCTCCCCCCGCCAGAATGCCGGACAGCAGATGGATTCTCGGTTCATCACTTACATTGTGTTCAGTCACATCCGAGCTCCCACATACCTGGCCTCAAGAACATCGTTGTTGGCGACGAAGAACGTTTTTCCAACTGGATTCGTGCGGGGCAGGATAGTCATAAATCTGCTGCGGATGCCACTGGAGCCTGTGAGGACGCCTCGTAACTATTGATCCGAGGGCCGAAAATGCCATCGGAAGCCCATTTTTACCGTGTTTTAGAAGGCATAAACCGCCCATTGGCCTCGACGATTATGGTTGACTCCTGCTAAATTGCCGAGCTTCCCTCGCTGCGACTTACCCTGTCGTCTGCTGCAGTATTGGTCTGTTGTAGGTCCTCGCTGTCAGATTGATCGCAGAAACAAGCATCTAATGTCTCAAAAAACGCGACAAACACGTGATTCTGATCCTCAAGAGTAACGCGACCGACGACCAGATCGACCATGTTTTGGAACGTGTCGAGGCGATGGGACTGCAGCATCACCTGAGTCGAGGTACGTTTCGCACGATTGTCGGGATCATTGGTGATGAGGAAAAACTGAGGCAGGAGCCCATGCGGGCGATCCCAGGCGTGGCTCAGGTGATTCCAGTGCTACCGGCCTACAAATTGGCATCTCGGGACGCCCATCCTGAGGCGAGTGTCATCGATGTTTCAGGCGTCAAAATCGGTGGTGGCCATCTTGGTATGATCGCAGGTCCGTGCAGTGTTGAAGAACCTGAGCGGATGTTTCGCATTGCCGAATCGGTGTGCAAGTCAGGTGCAAACCTGTTCCGTGGCGGCGCTTTCAAGCCTCGGACCAGCCCGTACGCGTTTCAGGGCATGGGTGAAGAAGGCTTGCGTTTGCTCCGCGAGGTCGGTGACAAATTTCAAATTCCTATTGTCACAGAGGTGACTGATCCTCGTCTGGTCGATTTGGTCAGTGAGTACGCTGACATGTTGCAGGTCGGTGCCAGAAACATGCAGAACTTTGCGTTGTTGACGGAAGTTGGAAAGTCGAAGCGACCTGTATTACTTAAGCGCGGCATGAGTGCCACCATCAACGATTTGCTGATGTGTGCCGAATACATTCTTTCACAGGGGAACAGCAATGTTGTGCTCTGTGAACGCGGCATCAAGAGTTTTGATCCGGCAACACGGAACCTGTTTGATGTGGCCGCCGTGCCTGCAGTCCAATCATTGTCACACCTTCCGATCATTGTCGATCCATCACATGCGACAGGACGTCCCGACCTCATCCCACCGTGTGCTCTTGCAGGATTGGCAGCTGGTGCGGACGGTGTTCACATCGAAGTCCATGACTGTCCTGAGGTTGCGAAAAGTGATGGACCGCAAGCGCTTCTTCCCGAACAATACGATGAACTGGCAAGTCAGATGAAATCACTTGCCGGTTTGCTTGGAAAAACGATTTCACCGCTCCCGGAGACTTTGGTTTGAGCCGTCGAACACTGATTGCTGGAAATTGGAAAATGAACACGCGTGCTGCTGATGCAACAGCGCTCGCTCAAGGAGTTGTCAGCGGCGTCGGGGATGATCCCAGCGTTGAGGTCGCTCTTTGTCCGCCCTCGGTTTATCTCAGTACGGTGGCCGAGGCCGTGGCAGGCACCCCCGTTGGGCTGGGTGCGCAAAACCTGTATGCCGCGGATGACGGAGCCTTCACCGGAGAAGTGAATGCTTCCATGCTGACCGACGTGGGATGTCGATACGTGATTTTGGGTCATAGTGAACGGCGTGCAATCATGGGTGAGTGCGACAAAATGGTCAGCGAGAAGCTACATGCCGCCTTGGCAGGGAATCTGGTTCCGATCGTTTGTGTGGGTGAGACCCTTGAGGATCGAGAATCCGATGCAACTGAAAAGGTCGTTGAGACGCAGATTCGCGGTTCACTCGCTGGGCTTGATGAAGTTCGAGCTGCGGGCATTGTGATCGCTTACGAACCCGTCTGGGCGATTGGCACGGGAAGAACAGCGACGCCCGAACAGGCAGAAGAAGTACACGCCTTCATCCGAAAACTTCTTGGCGAGCTTTTCACCGACGATGTTGCCGCCCAGATCCGGATTCAGTATGGCGGCAGCGTTAAGCCCGGTAATGCCGAGGAACTGTTGGGGCAACCCAATATCGATGGAGCATTGGTCGGTGGCGCCAGCCTGAAGGCCGAAGATTTTCTCGGAATTATCAATGCGGGCTGAACCGCAACCTACAAACACTCAAACTCAATACTCGGTAGTGTCATGAATTTCTTGTTGTTGGGCGGTTTTGTCAACGGATTGCTCGGTTTTCTGATGGCCTTTCTGTCGCTCTTCCTGATCATGTTGATTTTGATTCAGCGTGGTAAAGGTGGTGGTTTGACAGGAGCTCTGGGTGGACCCGGTGGCCAAAGTGCATTCGGAAGTAAAGCTGGAGACACGTTCACCGTGGTGACCGTCGTGGTGGCCTCCATCTGGGGTTTTACTTGTGCCTTCGCCATGTGGTTGAACGTTGATTCCGGTGATAGCGGGTTCGATGACCAAACGGTAGCCGCTCAGGGAGCAGGCGTTGATGGAGGTTTGCCCGACGCGGAAGCTGGGGCTGATACTGGCACGGGGACTGATACCGACCCCGGTGCGGTGCCGGCACTGTCTCAGGGTAGCGAGCTGACGGGTCCAAGCATTGGTGGTGCAGCAGAAACCACTGATCCAGAGGAAAAGCCTGCTGAAACTACGGAGCCTGAAGAGGCGCCTGTTGAACCTGCTAAGCCTGCTGAACCGCCTGCTGAAACTACGAAGCCAGAGGAAGCACCTGTTGAGACTGCTGCACCCGCAGAAGCGACCGCTGAGACCACCACACCAGCAGAAACTGGAACAGAGAAGACGAAACCTGCGGATGCACCGGCGGAAACTAATTCAGGTGAGTCAGCCGATAAAAATTAGAAATCAAGAACTGTCTTGTTTCAATCTGTTTTGACCGCCGAGTGGTTGTGATGATCGACCACACCCAAGCCTCGTAAAGCAATCTTGTATGACCACATCCAAGCCTTCGATTATTCGAAGCATGACCGGGCAGGGTCATGCAAGCGAGCAAGGTGAGTTGGGAACGGTTACGGTAGAAATACGGACCGTGAACAACCGTGGTTTCAAATGTGCTCCGCGGGTTAGCGATAGTCTCGCAACGTTGGAGTCCAAGATTGAGGCCTTGACTCGTTCTCTGATACACCGTGGAACCGTTCATCTTGCAGTCAGTTGGAGGCGTGTTTCATCGGATAGCCTTCCTTCAGTGGATGTTCAGGCGTTGCAGGCGTACGTTGATCAATTGGCGGAAGTGGAGGTAAGTGGGGCACTGAGTCCAACTATGGATTTGGCCACATTGATGACGTTGCCTGGAGTGATCGGGTCGGTCCGCGAAGATCGAAGGGATGATGAGCGGCTCTGGATTTTTGTCGAAGGGGCCATCCGTTCAGCCATTTCAAATCTTGATGAAATGCGTCTCACTGAGGGTGGTCGCATGGGTGAGACTTTGACGGCTGATTGCGCGATCGTTGCCGAGCGGTTATCGCGCGTTCGTGAGATTGCACCGCGAGCAGTTGAAAGTTATCGGAGTCGGTTGGAGTCCAAGATTCAGCGGGTCTTGTTGGAGCATGATCAGGCGGTGCAGACAGTTGATCTGCTCAGAGAAGTGCAGATTTACGCTGATCGAGTAGATATCAGTGAAGAGATCACTCGGTTGGGAAGTCATCTGCAGATGTTCGATGATGTTCTGGCCGGAAAGGAAGCAGAGCTTCGCGAGCCGATGGGAAGAAAGCTCGACTTCATTTTGCAGGAAATGTTCCGCGAGACCAACACAATCGGAAGCAAAGCGGCGGATGCCGAAATATCATCGCACGTCGTGGAGATCAAGTGTGCGATCGAGCGGATGCGAGAACTTGTGCAGAATCTCGAATGAAATTGGGTCAGAAAAAAGCGCCGCTGGCAGGAGAAGGGGCGTTGTTGGCAGTCGGAGAGCATTCATGAGTGATGATTCATCAGGTCGGTTGATTATTCTTTCCGGACCTAGCGGCGCTGGGAAGTCGACCGTTGTGCGTCATTTGTTGGAAGAATGTGACTTGCCGTTGAAATTAAGTGTTTCGGCGACCACCAGGAGTCCCAGACAAGGTGAAAAGCACGGACAGCACTACTTTTTCCTGTCAGACGAGGAGTTTCAACGGCTGCGTGAGGCTGGGGGATTTCTTGAATGTAAGGAGGTTTTCGGGCTTGGGTACTGGTACGGAACCCTTCGCGATCAGGTAACCACTGGTCTGAAAGCCGGGGATTGGGTTATTTTGGAGATAGATGTTCAGGGTGCATTGGCATTGATGGGCGACAATTCCCTGTCGCCAATTACTCTGTTCATACACCCTGGCGGTATGACGGAGCTTGAGCACAGACTCCGGTCGCGGGGCACTGAGACCGAGGAAGCGATTCGTGCACGTCTGGAAACGGCACAAAATGAGATGCAACAGATGCATCGATATCAGTTTGAAGTCATCAACGGATCCGTCGGCCTAGCCGTCGGCGAGATCTGCCAAATATTGAAAGATCAGAAGGAAAAACATCCATGCTCGAAGAGCTAAAAGAAGAAGAGATCGTCAACAAAGTTGGTGGCCGCTTCAAACTGAGTACCCTCATTCAAAAGCGTTTAGTGCAGCTCAATCAGGGCAGCCGAGCCCTGGTGAATGTTGATACTCACGACAAAATGTCGATCGTTCTGCAAGAAATTGTTCAGGACAAGATCGTGTTGAATATGGACGATGAAGTTGAGCAGGTGGCTGATCTTGATGCCACCATCGCTGCAGCTGAGGGACCAGAAATCGAAGCTTCTGACCTGTGATCCTGAATGCTGATCGTTTGGATTTCAGGAGGCTGAAAAATGAGTGACACCAGGCGGGCGATTGTGCTCGCCGTGGGTGGGGGCATTGCCGCCTACAAGTCAGCGTTTCTTTGCAGTCGGCTCGTTCAAGGCGGGTACGATGTTCGTGTGGCCTTGACCAAGTCTGCACTGAATTTTGTTGGTGTATCCACTTTTTCAGCGCTTTCTGGGCAGCGGGTGGCAACGCAGGTGTTTGATCCGGATCAGCACCCATTGGGGGCCCACATCGAGCTTGCCAAGGGTTGCGAACTGATGATCGTCGCTCCTGCCACTGCAAACCTCATCTCCCGCTTTGCTCTGGGACAGGCGGATGATCTGGTCAGTACGCTGTATTTGCAGCTGGCAAGTCCGGTTCTACTTGCTCCGGCCATGAGTGCTTCGATGTGGAATAAACCCGCCGTACAGCGAAATGTGGCCTGTCTTCGCGACGATGGTTGTCATTTTGTTGGACCTTCGTCGGGCTGGCTCAGTTGTCGTGACACCGGTGATGGGCGGATGAGTGAACCGAACGAAATTCTGGAGGCGGCAGAGGCTCTGGTCAACCGATAAGAATATTGCGGACTCTGGATGAAAGTGTCGCGGAGGCAAAGTCCTCTGTGATGATGATCTTCAGGGTTGTTTACGGGTAGCCGGGCTTAGCAGTTTGGTTTTCCTTCTTCATTGCAACGAACAGCCACCGATGCTGGCATCCGGTACCTATGTCTTCCTTATTAGTTTTCGGTCATCAAAACCCCGACACCGATGCAATCTGCAGTGCGATTGCCTACGCAGATTTCCTCCGTGCCACGACCCGCCCTGACGCCGTGGCAGCATGCTGTGGGACACCGAACCAGCGGACAGAGTTTGCGCTTCGCAAAGCTGGGCTTCAGGCTCCTAGAATCATCATGGACATCCGCCCTGAAATCGAGGATGTTTGCACGCGGAACCCTATCGTGGCTCGGCATGACGAAGTTTTCTATGACGTGTATGAGCGGATGCAGGAAGATGGGCTTCGGGCCATCCCAGTGCTGGATGATGACAACCAGATCATGGGCATTGTCTCACTGCTCGATCTGTTGGAGCTGATGTTTTCCGGTGGGGTGGATCCTGTGCACTCTCGAGAACTCAGTAGTACTTTGAGCAAGGTCAATGCTGTCGTTGGCGGTAAGTTCCAGCATGCAGTCAGCCCGGATCAGACTGATGACTTTGTCTTGACAGTAGGGGCGATGAGTGCCGGTGGTTTTACCGAGCGGATGACTAGGTTTCCTGCCGAGCGGTTGCTTGTGGTCAGTGGCGACCGCCCAACCATTCAGTTGCCTGCTCTGGAAATGGGGGTCAGGGCATTGGTCGTTACGGGAGGTTACGAACTTTCCAGCGGCCTCATGCAGTTGGCAGAGGCTCGCAACGTCTCAGTGATCAACAGCCCGTATGACACTGCAACTACAACCATGCGAATCAAGGCCGCTCAGCATATTTCATCGATCATTGATACCAATTTCATGACTGTCCCTGCCAGAATGCCAGTTGCGGCTGTGCGGCATCATATCTTCCGATCCAACCAGACTATTTTTCCCATCGTGGATAGTGGTGAATTGGTAGGGGTGTTCAGCAAGAGTGATCTTGTGCACCCGCCTCAGCAGGAATTGGTATTGGTGGATCACAATGAATTGTCGCAGGCAGTGCAGGGTGCCGAAGATGCGGACATCGTGGAGGTGCTGGATCATCACCGCCTTGGTGGTTCCTTAAAGTCGAGTCGTCCCATCCGTTTGACGATGGAGCCCGTTGGATCGACTTGTACTCTGGTTGCACGCATGTATCGACAGGCAAAGATTGATCCCAATCCGGGAATCGCACTATGCATGGCTTCGGGGATGATCAGCGACACCCTCATGTTGCGGTCGCCCACAACCACCGATACTGACCGCGATTGTTTGGAGTGGCTTCAGCAGTTCTGTGAAGTCGATTTGAACGAGTATGCAGATGAGTTCTTTCAAGTTGGCTCAGCTTTGCGTTCGTGCACGCCGGCTGAAGTTGTGCGTGAGGATTGCAAAGAATTCCACGATTCGGGTCGTCGGTTTTCCATTTCCCAGATCGAGGAAATTGGGTTCGATCTGTTTTGGCAACGGAAAGGCGAAATGGCTTCGGCGCTCGAGAAGTTGGCCTCAGACAGTAATCTCGAATTCTCCGCCCTGTTGGTAACAGATATCAGTAGCAATGGAAGTTTGTTGCTGATGAGCAGCGAGCCAGAGGGTTGGGAAGAGATTAATTATCCGCAATTGGAAGAAAAACTCTATCAGCTCGACAATGTCGTCAGCCGTAAGAAACAATTGTTACCGTTGATCAGCAGTCTTCTTGAGGCCGCACCGGTTGTCGCTAATTGACTGATTGGATTTCAGTCTGCACGGGTGGCTGGAAAATGGCAATTGCCATGCCGTTGTCCGCATGCGCCCCTGCGATGCAGGTGGCTCAGCGTGCAAGATCGACAGCCACGATTTCTTTGTCGTTTCGAATATAAGCGGTTTGATTTGCGTAGGCGGGATGGCTCCATACAACGGATCGGCCAAAACATTCGGCAGTGGGATCGACAGCGTGAAACCGACCCCGACTGGTGTAACCTTTCTCGCTCAATTCTGCGATTTGAAGGTCGCCGGTTTCGCTCATCACGAGGAAACGATTGGAAGCCCCGATTCGAGTCAGGAATGCTGTTCCATGTTTGATGAATCGTTTTTCTGCAGGTTGGGTCGCTTCAAAGGTTTTCCACAATCTGGAGCCAGAGTTTCCGTCGACCGCAATCAGGCAGCCTTCAACACAGTCGGTTCCATAAATGACTCCATCCATCATCAGGGGAGTCGCGTTGGCGCAGTGGACGGCACTCTTCGGTTCTCCACGCCACAATTCTCTTGCAGTAGCGTCGTCCTCGGACAATTCGATCAACACAGCTTCGTTATGAATTGAACTGGCATACATGCGGTTCCCTTCAACCATGGGTCTGGCAATGGACATGCCATATGAGGGCTGCATAGGGATGGACCAGTTTTGTTTTCCGTTCTCTGGATCCAAGCTGACAACAGCTTCGGGATTAAAGGCGATTAATTGTCGTGTCTGGCCAGCTTGAATGATTGATAGGGGGCAGTAACCCGCTTCGGTATCTAACGCCTTCCAGCGAATGTCACCAGTCCGTTTATCGAATGCGACTACACCCTGTCCTTCACCACCCACCATTGTGTAGAGCATGTCGCCGTGCACTAAAGGATGGGATGCAAATCCCCATATGGGTACCTCGGCTTTGAAATCGCGTTTCAGGCCGCGTGACCAGACCACTTTACCGTCTGCCACCTGCAAACAAGTCAGATCACCTTCGCTCCCGAGGATGAATACATGTTCATTATCGACGGTTGGCGTGCAGCGTGGACCATTTGGATAGGAAACGCTGTATGGACACTCGTAGGAATAGGTCCACAGGGTTTTTCCGGATGCGGCGTCAAGTGCGACCAGTCTCTCACTGCCAGTCAAATTCGCCCTCTCGCCCGGATTATTGAATGCATCCCCGGCAGTTTGCTGATAGTCAAAGACAAATACACGGCCGTCGGCTGCAGCGGGTCCCGCGTATCCACTATAAATTGGAACACGCCATTTGACCGGCAGTCCGGTTTCGGGGATCTCGTTGATGATTCCTGTTTCTCGGTACACTCCGTCCCGAGCATTTCCCATCCACCCTCGCCAATCGTCGGCAAGGCATGAAAAAGTAAGGATTTGGATTGATACGAGACTGGTAATTGCTGTACTCGTGAGGCGTCTGAGACGAATACTCATGATTTTTTCAGGCCGGAACGGGAAACCGAGGTGTAAAAGTGCGTCAACATCCATTTCAGTATAAGCGGTTAGGGATCAGTTGAAGATGGCCAAGGGGAAGAAGGGAATGAGTGTTGGCGAGGACCGCCGCTTGGTTCTCATGCGGCACGCAAAAAGTGATTGGGGTGACAATTCTTTGTCCGATCATGACCGGCCGCTAAATCGACGTGGGATGGCAGACGCGCCGCTGATGGCACAATGGCTGGCAGACAACGATTTGATTCCTGATCAAATTCTCTGCTCCAGCGCTGAACGCACTCGCGAAACGGTTGAGTTGATGGTGCCAACCTGGTCGC
>JAPOKD010000986.1 GCA_029977825.1 Planctomycetota bacterium
CGCCGGGTCTGGCGATTCAGTTTCGATCAAGGCAGAAATGCAAAGAGCGGTGGTAGCTGTGCGGAATGCATGGTGGGCGCCCGGTACAGGAGCGTAAATGTTCAACGCCTTGGTACGTGTCGGTGAGCCCCACGAGCCGTTTGGGTTCTGATCTTCGATAAGAAACGCAATGCCACGCGCAATCGACTTCTCGATCGCTTCTCGGGGTACAGGTTCTACCTCCGGCAGAATCGGTCCTTTGCTGAAGTCCAGTGCATCAGACAGGATTCCGGAGGCGGCATTCGGTTCTTTGGACAAGCATGGGGCCGTAAGAATCACACACATGAGAATGGTTGAAAGTTGTCGGCACATGAAAGTTGTCGTTCTTGCGGGCACGGAAAGAAAGTTGTTTGTCGTTGTAAAAAAAGTCGCGTGAAGGCTTCGTTTTGAAAGCTTCGTGTTTTACCAGCAAGGATCAGATCGGGCTGCGGACCAAGTAGTGCGCAGAGCGACCAGTTCTTGGCAGTGATTCGCGGTCACCTGAAGTTGATGAACACGTGAGGATTCGCTGCCAGCCAGTTCTTCAGGACGCTTCTCCCAAAGTCAAATGAATGAGGGGCAAATGAAGCGGTGTGCCTGCACGCACGCTGACAATGTCTGATCAGGCACATCGCTTGCTATTCCCTCTGATGACTCTTGGGGCAGGGACCAGATCACTACTTTTTCTTTGTTCCTGTCTTCTCTTCTTTTTTTGCAGCAAATGTGACCTCGCAGGACATTGTTGGTGTCAGGGAGTGTTTGCCCGCTGAAAAGCTTACAACGCAGTCGTATCGGGAACCCGCATAGGGCACGGCTGACACTGATTTGACCGTCCCTGCCGCTTTGAAGCCTGTGACCCCCGGGACGGTGACCGTACATTTCGCCCCCGGCGTAACCACGGGAAGATTGCTTTGTGCCAGATCGAGTCGAATCTGCATTTTTCCCGGTGCGAGGACAGTCGCAATCACCTGACTGCCGGTCACGGTGCTGCCTTTCTTGAGCAGCGAAGGTTTGTCGCTCAATTTCCCGCGCGTCAGTTGACCATGAATAACGATTCCATCGATTTTGGACGCCAACACTACTTTCTTGCGTTCTGCTTTCAGTTCTTCCAGTTTCGTTTGCGCCTTCTTGTAGGCGTCTCTTTTCTTCGAGATCTCAATCTGGGCTCGCGTTGTTGCCACAGCGATAGCTCGAACGGCCTTTTGGTAAGCATGTTCAGCTGTGGTGAAGGTTGCCTCCTGCTCTGCGATGGTTCGTGGCAGTTGTTGTTTGATAGCTCTTTCGGTGGCGATGACAGTGTTTTGATGTCGGAACTCTGCTGACTCGACAGCACGTTTGGCACGTTTTAAGACGATTTCTTCTGATTCTTCCGTCAGTTCGTCGGCATCGTACATTTGCTGCAGTTGTTCAAGTTCTTCTCTTGTGTTTTCCAGTGAGGCGAGTGAACCTTTCAGAAGGTTCTCCTGTGTCTTGATGGTGCGTTCGCGGTCTACCTTGACGAAGTTGTTGTACGCCTGCTGAGCGGCTTTCCATGTTCGTTCGGTAGCGCTGCGCTGTAATTTTTGGTTCGCCAAAAACTGCTTGTGATTGAACTCGTCCTCCTCCATGGCGATCGTTGCCAATCTCATCTCAATCTCCGCCGTTTTCATTTTGTCGGAGATCGGCTCGCTCTCGAACCAGACGACATTCTGTCCAGCTTTCACGGTTGTTCCATGAGGAACGAGTCTCTCGATTGTGAAGCTAGTGATTTGTTCTGTATTTGCTTCGATTTCATCGGTGACGACGGATTCAAGCACGCCTTGCAGTTTCGTGGGTTTTGGACCGGTGTCGCTTGCGGAATCAGGTTCGTCTTTGGCACGCGCATCGACTGGAGTGGCAAGACTGGCAATCAGAAACAAGGAGAGAAGGCTGAACTTGGCGGCTGGGAAACGCATGAGTGGTTGACCTGTTGCTGGATCGAGTATTTCACAAGATGTTCGAATTGGTCCCCGATTCTAATCACAGATGAGCCGAAATGTTGGCTTGATTCGA